>NZ_WXWS01000164.1:0-9934 GCF_009904715.1 Vibrio sp. V42_P2S4T144
TCAATTATTTGTAAAAAATCATCATATAGAGCTTAGCATTTTATTCCTTACGGATAGTAAATAAAGACTCCAATTAGAAAAAGCTGATGGGCAGATAGAAGTCCAGCTCAAACGCCTCATCATGGCTAAGGAAATGGTTTTTATGATAGTGAACATAAGCGGGAGTAGAACGCTGCTTAAAGCCTGAATTCGGCAACCACTTCTCTAACACCATACTCAATTGAGGAAGAAGCTCTCCATATACCCCTGTTAAGCGAAAAACAGCATGCAAACCACCCGGAATCGTCATTTGATTCACGACACCGCGTACTTTAAGCGGCTTATCAATCGCCATACAAGCCACATAGCGACACTTATCGAGCTCGACCCAAGCGGGGTTGGAGTGATGCAAACCGTATTGAACCGAAAAGTCCCGATTCTCAGAGCTTGCCCACGCCTTCAAAATCAGCCACGCATTGCGAATGGAACGGCTATAACCCTCATGCCGCACATAAGCCGCAAAGCGTTGTGGAACCTCCATAATTTTAGGTTCTGGCAACTCGCGTTGAGCAACCCGATGATAACCCGCAGCCACTTCCGGATCTTTTAGATACGGCTTTTCTGCGACTTGTAAATCATGCTTTCGCCACGCGCCAGGAGACATAGCGAACGTTGCTTTAAATGCTCGGCTAAAAGAAGATACCGAGCTAAAGCCGCACTTGTTAGCAATGTCTAACACCGACGAGCTGGTATCAAACATCAGTTGATTGGCGGCGTATTCCATTCTTGTGCGACGGATATATTGATGGACAGACTCCCCTACCACATCTTTAAAAATACGATGGAAGTGCTGTTCAGAATAGGCTGCTACATCTGCTAGCTCTTTAGCCGATAAATCTCTGCTAATGTCCTGGTGAATGTAAAACAGCACGTCATTGATCCTAGAAACTTGTTGGTGGCTCACGGAGTAAATTTTCGCTTAAATAGCATAAATGGACATGTTTAACAGCATAAATGGACACACCAAGCTTGGCAATTTACCTATACTATTTCTGACATAAAAAAAGACAATTACGAGAAGCACAGCACATGGAAATCGCACAGTCATTACAACAAACTAAGTCATCCTACATCCGAGAAATCCTCGCAGCAGCGAGCGATAAGAACGTCATTTCTCTTGCAGGTGGCTTACCGGACGAAAAAACCTTCCCAATCGACTTAATGAAACCGACGCTCGAAAACCTCGCGAATATGCCAGAGGTGTTTCAATATGGCGCAACAGCAGGCTACGCCCCGCTACTTAACTTTTTGACCGATTATTACCAGCTGCCAGAATCTCATTTGGCGATGATCACAACTGGCTCTCAGCAAGGGCTAGATTTGATTGCGCGTGCGTACGTGAATCCGGGCGATAAAGTGGTGATGGAAGCACCGAGCTACCTTGGTGCTATGCAAGTATTCGGTCTAGTGCAAGCCAACATCGTGACCGTTTCACAAACCGAGTGTGGCCCAAACCTTGAAGAACTCGAACAATGCTTTGCCACGCAGCAACCAAAAATGTTCTACGCCGTACCCGATTTTCACAACCCAACGGGCGTATGCTGGGCGCTAGAGACTCGCCAAAAAGTTGCCGAGCTTTGTATACAATACGACGTGGCGTTCATTGAAGACGCACCATACCGCGAGCTGCGTTTTTCTGGTGAAGCGCTTCCACTGGTTTCGGACTTCTGCCCACAGCACTCCATCGTATTGCGCTCTTTCTCCAAAATAGCTTCACCAGGCTTGCGTATTGGTGTAGTTACGGGCAAAAGCAGCTACCTTGAGCCACTTATCAAAATTAAACAAGGTGCCGATCTGCACTCTAGTATTCCTATGCAAGCTTTGCTGCATGGCCTGCTGCAACATGACAACTTCGAAACGCACATTTCAACCATCTGTGCGCTTTACAAATCACGTTACGATGTCATGTTTGCTGAACTGCAAAAACAGCTGCCAGAAAGTTGCGTACTCAAACCCGTCGATGGTGGTATGTTCGTTTGGGTCGAAATTCCAGAATGCGACACCTTCGAACTGGCGAAAAACCTTCTCGCAAACTGGGTTGCTGTAGTGCCGAGCCCGGTCTTTTATCCAGAAGGTTCAAAGGTAAAAGCCGCTCTGCGTCTTAACTTTACCAATGCTACACCAGAAGAACTGACGACAGCTGTCTCTCGACTCGCGGATGTCCTCAACACGTTGTAATTGAGCGCGAGTGTAAGAACCTGCCTTTGAGATTCAAAAAAGTCTCAAAGGCAGCATCAAAAAAGTTCCCCAAAAAAATTTATATTTTTCCTTCAAATCAACTCTCTACAGTAAGTGCCTGTTTTCTCTTGAACCTCTCACTCATATAAAAATGAGAACTCAATCACGTATTTGATGGTTAGAAAAGTTACGTCTATCTTTCAGTCAAAGACATCAACTTCGCAGCGTTAATGCTCTCAATTTCAGACACTTTATCAATCGTGGCTTAGCGGTTGATAAACGACTAAAAAAGCATCTGTGGGCAGACCCACTACGAAGGGTTGACCAGAACCATTCTGAATGTCGCGAGCCAATCTTTTGATTGGCAATTACGTCAGTGAATCGCACCAAATGACAGAGGGGTTATCAGGATGAATACTCGAACCACGACAGGACTCGTCACCATCGGCTGGTCCGTTACACTTTCACTTTTTACCGCATTCGCCGTGTATGCCAATACGTCGCCAAACTGTAGTGACGTATTAGCGGGCAACACAACCGCCGCATCGCAAAAAATGATGGTTTTATTGGGCGAAGACATCACCAAATCCAACCGTATAACTACGGTGATTCCAGCCGAAAACAATCCATTTGTGACCGAAGAACTGGTTTCGGTTTCTAACGACGTATCGCCAAACGGTCGTCTTTCACAAAAGAGTTTGGAAGAGATTCGGAAAGTCCGCTCAAATCTAGAGAAAGCAGCACAGGAAGTAAGCCGATTACAAGGCACTTTTGAAGTGGCTTTCATCAGTTTGATTGATGGTTACTGCCAATTTTCTAATCATAAACGTACTCAACATGCCAAAATCGACTTTGACCATTTGGAAGGCCTCACTTTGTATTCAATCCCCGCTTTAATAGCAATGGTCGATCAGTCGTACTCCATGGCAAAGAATCGAATCGCTAATGAGCAGAAACAGTTAAGCGACATTGAAAAAGAGAAACAGAGGCAGAAACAACAAGCAACTGCGGCAGCAGCCGCTCGTTACCAAGACGGTAACGTACTCGTAAGAGTCGAGAACTTTGATGGCGCTAATGTGACATTTTCCGTTACTAACATTGGATCTCAAGGATCATTACAACCAAATTTCAACACGTTTAATGCATATCGCACAGAAAGTGGAGAATTAATCTACAAGTCAGAATCTTTATTACACCTGGCGGATACTGCCGGTAACACACTTGAAACAATGGGTATCGCTGAGCTCTCATCACAAGGTGGAAGTGACATATCGATCTCTCCTGGAGAAACCCGAAAATTCGTTACTAGCATTGCTTCAGAAGTCGCGCCACATACGCAGTTGAGCTTAGAGTTTCCAGCCAAAGTGCTTAATACTGAGCGAGACTTTACATTGTCGTTTTCTGATACATCAGCGGTGGCGACAGCAAACGTTAATTAACGCAAAGTAGCCAGTATTTGTAGAACGCATCAAAGACAGGCGAGCAGCGCCTGTCTTTCAATTATGATCAAGCCAATAGCTACTGTTTGCACTTGTAAGCATTTGCAAACATCGTCACTGACGTAGAAAAGCTCAACGGTTGATACAAGTACAAGGTATCTGCGCCTAAATCCGCCGCCTTGATGCGCATTTGGTTTAGCGTCCCCCAAACCATGTCTTTATCTGCATGAAGCCAGTAGTCGTAAAAGTGTCCTTCTGAGCCGATCACGGTACCCATTAGTTCACAGTTTTCAATCGCATTCACATTGCCCCAAAGCACCTGTACTTGCTCAGATTCTTGAGTTGGGAACGTCACACATCCCGTTAATGATGCCGCTAACGCGAGAGTCATCACTCGCTTTTTCATACTTATATCGCCAAAATTTTTCATAGATGGCAGATTTTATGAATGGCTGATGTGATGACTAGCAAAAACTTTTTATCGCGTGTTCAAGTAGAATTAATGGACAACGGAAAAGATCCAAAAGGTGATCATGCAGCTAGCGAGCAAAAGCCTAATCACTCAGACCTAGCAATAAAGCTGTATCTGAGATACAACAGTAACGATTAAATAGCCGCGAGGGATAGAGTTTGGTTGCTAAAAATAAGCTAATTCGCTACACAGCTACGGAAGTCGCTGATGCATTTGACAAAGAAGATGAGCTCATTAAACAAGTTCAGTCCAACCAACTCTCGCAAGTGCTATTGCTTTGGCAAGTAAAAAGTCCAACGCTCGTGCTTCCCGCGGGTAAGAAATGGCCAGTGTCTAATGAGTTAGAACATGCGTTAAATACGTCTGGCTGGAAGCTCTTTTCTCGTAAAACCGGTGGTGCCCCAGTCCCTCAGGTGCCAGGTATTATCAATCTATCCCACATTTACCACTGGCCAGAAGGCGAGCCTTACAACATCAAAAAAGCGTATCTCGATTTATGTGCAATATTAACGGTTTTCTTTAAACAGCTCGGCGTGAAAGTGGATGTTCATGCTACGCCTTATTCCTACTGCGATGGCGAGTACAACCTCAACATTGGCGGGCAAAAAGTCGTGGGAACCGCGCAGCGTGTTTTACTTAAAAAAGGCGGCGGACAAGTGATATTGTCACAAGCATGCATTCTGATTGATGCCGACGTCGAGAAGATTGTCGAACCAGTACGAATGTGTAATCAGCTTTGCGGTCACAGCGATGATATTCGTGGTGATGTCCACACACCGCTCTTCCATCATGTATCCGACCGCCCATCGGTAGATTCGCTCTTTCAGCAATTGACGAGTGCGTTTTTAACGCATGCAAAAGCGGAGTAATGAAAGGAGCAAGCCTCCCCCACACTCCGAACAGCATTTGATAAACTAAAACTGCATACCGTGATAGCGATGTAAGAATGGACATCGCCAACGTAAAACCATTCAATCGATCGACCAAACCAGTTATCAGTTTTGCCTGCCAAAAAGAAATGAGATCCAGTTCAAATATTTATCCATGACGGAATTAGTTGAAGCCTGCGCGTAAAAGCCTCAGAATGTCGCACTTTTCGCACCGATTTGTTTTCGGCGCGTTGTTATCTAACTCTACAATTGAGAATCATACATATGGGTTTTACCTCGTTAGGTCTATCTGCTCCAATCCTTAAAGCTATTCAAGAAAAAGGCTACGACACCCCTTCGCCAATTCAGGCAAAAGCAATTCCTGCTATTTTGGAAGGGAAAGACGTAATGGCAGCAGCGCAGACTGGTACAGGTAAAACCGCAGGCTTTACGCTACCGATTCTTGAGCGTTTATCGAACGGCCCTCGCGTTCGTGCTAACCAAGTTCGTGCACTTATCCTGACGCCAACGCGTGAACTTGCGGCTCAGGTGCAAGAAAACGTGTTTATGTACGGCCGTCACCTTCCACTAAGCAGTACGGTGGTTTTTGGTGGTGTGAAGATCAACCCGCAAATGCAGCGTCTTCGCAAAGGTGCGGATGTGTTGGTCGCGACACCAGGGCGCCTGATGGATTTGTACAACCAAAATGCGGTGAAGTTCGACCAACTGGAAGTGCTAGTGCTCGATGAAGCAGACCGTATGTTGGATATGGGCTTTATCCGTGACATTCGTAAGATCCTAGCTCTGCTACCAAAACAGCGTCAGAACCTACTTTTCTCGGCGACTTTCTCGGATGAAATCCGTGACCTTGCGAAAGGCTTGGTGAACAACCCGGTTGAGATTTCAGTGAACCCGGCAAACTCGACGGCGAGAACGGTTGAGCAAAGCATCTACCCAGCAGACGTGAAAAAGAAAGCACCGATGTTGGTTAAATTGATCAAAGATGGCGATTGGAAGCAAGTGCTGGTGTTTACAAAAACGAAACACGGCGCAAACCGTCTGACGAAGTTCCTTATCGAACAAAACCTACCGGCTGCTGCCATCCACGGCAACAAGAGCCAAGGCGCGCGTACCAAAGCACTGGCGGATTTTAAATCGGGTGAAATTCGTGTGTTGGTCGCGACGGACATTGCTGCGCGCGGTATCGATATTCCTCAATTGCCGCAAGTGGTGAACTTTGAGCTACCTAAAGTGGCAGAAGACTACGTTCACCGTATTGGTCGTACTGGCCGCGCGGGCGAAGTAGGTAAAGCGATTTCACTGGTGTGTGCGCTAGAAGCATCTGAGTTGTTTGCGATTGAACGTTTGATTCAAGAAGTACTACCACGTAAAGAGTTGGAAGGTTTTGCGCCAACCAATGTGGTGCCAGAATCTAAACTGGATACGCGCCCAATCAAACCGAAAAAACCTAAGAAGCCGAAAAAACCAAAAGCGCCAAATGCTGCAAGTGAAAACGCCCCAGCAGCCGAAAAGAAAGCAGGCAATGGTGCAAACAAACCTAAACGTCGCTTCAACGGTGGTAACAACGGCAACAAAAACAGCACCAACCAAGGCGGTGCGGGCAAGCCTAAAGGCAACCGTGAAGGCCAAGGTCGTGCAAACAGCAAACCAGATGACCGCAAACCTAACGGCAACAAGCCGAATGGCAATAAACCGAGTGGAAATAAACCAAACGGTAATAAGAGTGGCAACGCTGGTAAACCGTCTGGTAACCGCAAGCCAAACAATGCTAAGCCTGCAGGAAACAAACCGTCAGGTCAGCGCCGTAAACCTCGTCCGCAGGCTGCAAACTAATCTGTAAACGGCCCCCGATAGCAAATACAATAAAGCCGCTGATAATCTCAGCGGCTTTGTTTTTCTTAGAACACAGTTTTTTAGAACACAGCGTTGTTAAAACAGCCTACATTAAAGGTGTGATTCGAATATCTGCGATTTGCGCTTCGTTCTTTTCACCCTCAATACCACCAGCGTAGATGTAGGTTTCATTCGATTTGAGGTAACTCATATTGAAGTGGTCCTTCAGCGCGATCTGATAGGTTTTCCCCTGCTCCAACGCTACTTCAATTGGCGTTGAGTAACGCATACCTTGGTTTTCACCAATATGGCCCATCTGCAAGTAACCTTGACCAACCACTTTACCTGCATCATCCAATACCTCTAACAGTTTCACGGTATTCGTGATGCCAGTATTAAGTTGCCCTAGGTTATTGTTGTACCAAGCATCGAACTGGTAAGTGCCCGTTACAGGGGCTGTAAACGACTCTGAACCTTTTACAACGCCACTGTCTTTACTCACCGTAACCACTGAGATATTGTCTTTGAGTGGCTGATATTCGCCATCAAGTTTGATGCGGATCTCTTCACCGACACAAACTGGTTGGCTTGGGTTAGAACGGAAGCCTTTATCGTTAATGCTTTCAGCCAAATAACAAGCAAAACCTGTTGGCGTATCGGAATAAGATTGAGCAATCACGTTCTTTTGAATCAGCTCGCCATTGCGATACAAGTTCACGTTGTACATACTCGTCACGTCAATCGAAACCGAATTATCAACGCTTTTTACCACCAATGTTGGCTCTTGCGGAGAATAAACGCGACTGTCTTCACTCACATACGGTTTCACCCCAGAAACTAAAGTAATGCTGCTATCTACACTCACAAGCGCGCCCAGTGTCACGTGGAAATGCCCCTCTTCGTCCATCGTGACATTTTCAACTGGGTAGTAGCCTGTTTCATCTTTACTTGCCTCAGGCAAATCAATGGTTACCGAATAGTTCTTTCCTTTGAAAGCAAAGTTTTCCAACGTGATTTGTTCAGACTGAGCCAACAAGTTATTGCGCACCCAGCTTGTGATAAATGGCTTCACTTCCAAATTACCTGTTTCGGTATGGATGCCGAATAGCGTCTCTACCACCATGTTCAAGTAGCCACCCACAGACCAAAGCTGACGCTGAGAGTTAATAACTGGGCCATCCATGCTTGGATCTTCACCATGATCACTATGGATGATGAATGACTTACCAGAAAGCCACTCTAAGTTTTCCATGTTGGACAAATTGGTCGCGGTACCACGAACCAACGATTGAATCGCATTGTTCGCCGCAGCCACGTTTTGTGTTTGATGCGCGGCGCGCAAGCTGTACGCGGTAACAAATGGCCAAATTGCGCGATTATGGTACACAGGCACGTCCGGTTGTTGAGGGAAGTAAACCGGCGCGCCAAACTCACTGTGTGGGTAATTGGCCATGATTTGTTTCGCCTGCGCATCACTTGCCACGCCACTGATGATCGCCAACGCTTCGCCCAACATATCGTATTTGTCGACCGCGATGTCTTTGCCATTGTCAAACAAATAGCTTACGTACATACCGCGTTCGGCATTCCAAAACTGCTCGTTGATAGCGGTTTTTAACTGCTCAGCCCACTCGGTGTATTTGACCGCGTTGGTTGAATCGTACTTCTCTGCTAACTTAGCCGCGAGCTGAATCGCGCGGTAGTGAACCACGTTTGTCGATAACGCTTTGCTGCTACCAATCGCATTGACATCGTTTGGCGTCCACGTTGAGTAAGTTTGCTCACGCCAATCGAGGAATGATTGTTCGCCAGTGTATAAACCGGATTTAGAATCAAAAGCCGCCAAGCGATCGGCTTCAAGTGTATTACTGATAGCTTTGTAAGCGCGCTCGGCAAACTGGTTGTACTCTTCCCCATCCAATGCCGAAAGTAAGCGTTCTGCACCAAGCGCCCAAGTCGTGCGGTCGGTACTGATTGGCCAGCTGCCGCCAGTGCCCGTGTCTTGCACAATCTGCTCGCCATCATATTGCTGATCGGTCGTGTCGCGAAAAGCGGACAATTTGAAATTCAAACCATTTTGCACGCGAGTTGGATTCATCAATGCAAGCGAAAGGTCTGCTGCGTACGCCAAATCACGCGTCCATACGTAATGCCACTTCGCGCCCGTCTCAAAAACTTCCGCTTTGATTGGGTTGTTGTAGTTGTAATTGCCGTCTTTGATTTCAGAAACGGCAAGCTGGTCTAGCTCTTTCATCGTCAATGCAAACAACGCGTCAAACGCGACATCACCCGACACCACTCGCGGTCCTGTTTGTTCATTGATCACTAAGCCTTGGTCGAGCGCATCACGCAATTCTGTCGTCGTTGAAATACCAAATTCACGCAGCTCAGCTTTAGGATCTTTCACCGAGAAAATCACGGTATCACTCGAGTCATCGTAATTGGCGAACAGTTTCACTTCTTTGCTCTGATGCCCTTCATGCACCATTGCAGGGTCGAGAATCGCATCAGAGTAGTATTTTTCCGCTTCTTCTTGCGTTGCTTTCGTCACAGTCATTGTCGCGCGACTTTCATCGGCAAAGCTCACAGAAAACTTGTAATACCCTTTGTCTTCAAACGTGATCTCAGAGTTGCAGTCATCGTTCATACACGCTTCATTCGTGTCTGGTTTTGGCAGGTACTCCTGAGCTTTATCGAACGCCGCGGGCTCCTCAAAATAGGTGTATTGGATCTGCCAACCCGGATCAGCAATCTTGAACTGATTGCTACCTCGAGCGACGCGCAGTACGGTTTCGTACTCGTTATTACCCAAATAGTTTAGCTTGGCATGCTCTGCCGTGCCCCAATCCCCATTTAAACCACGTAAATATAAGTCGGCTGAAATAATTGGTTTGTCGACCGGCACAGGCGCATCAGAGGAATCTGACCCACATCCAGCAAGACCAATACAAGACGCGACAGCAAGCGCAATAAAACTCGGTTTCATGTTCATCCCTTAGATTGTTGTTTTGGCGACAGTCTAAAGAACACCTTTTTGAGGGGAAAATAGGAAGTCAGGAGCGAGCTATAGATAACATCTATAC
>NZ_WXWS01000566.1:0-9924 GCF_009904715.1 Vibrio sp. V42_P2S4T144
CTCTCATACCATTATGTCACTTTTGGAATTAATTATTTTCATTATTTCCCTATATCAACAAAAAATAAAGGAGTAAATTCACGCCAAATTAACAAAACCATTACAACAAAAAGTCACCTCTACAGCGGATTGACACCGTTCGAGAAGTCAGCGTACGAAGGATGTACAAATGAGTGAAACCCTACTTGCCCTAGTGGCATTTTCGCCAATTGTTGTTGCCGCCATCTTATTGGTTGGTCTCAACTGGCCTGCTAAAAAAGCCATGCCTGTTGCGTTCGGTCTAACCGTCGCTATCGCACTTATGTTTTGGGATATGTCAGCCAATCGCGTACTGGCTTCCGTATTCCAAGGACTCGGCATTACTGTCTCTGTTCTATGGATCGTGTTTGGTGCCATCTTCTTGCTCAACACTTTAAAACACACTGGAGCGATCACCACAATCCGTAATGGATTTACCGATATTTCGGCTGACCGCCGTGTACAAGCCATCATCATTGCTTGGTGCTTTGGCTCGTTCATTGAAGGCGCATCTGGGTTCGGTACCCCGGCAGCAATCGCTGCACCACTGCTGGTTGCAATCGGCTTCCCTGCGCTAGCCGCTGTCCTAATGGGCATGATGATTCAGTCTACGCCTGTTTCATTCGGCGCGGTAGGCACGCCTATCATCGTAGGTGTAAACAAAGGTTTAGACACCCATAACATCAGTGAGTCGTTGGCCGCACAAGGTGCAACGTGGGAAATGTACCTGCAAGATATCACAGCACACGTTGCTGTCATTCACGCAGTCGTAGGTACGATGATCCCGGTATTAATGGCGATGATGTTAACACGTTTCTTCGGCAAGAACAGAAGCTGGAGTGAAGGCCTGGATATTCTACCATTTGCGCTATTCGCTGGTGTCTCTTTCACCGTTCCATACGCGTTAACCGGCGTATTCTTGGGCGCAGAGTTTCCTTCACTTATCGGTGGTTTGGTTGGTCTGTCTATCGTTGTTACCGCAGCGAAAAAAGGCTTCTTAGTACCAAAGACTAAGTGGGATTTCGAAAGCGAAGACAAATGGCCTGCAGAGTGGTTAGGCTCGCTAAAAGTCGATCTAAACGACAATCCGGGCAAGCCAATGAGCATCGTAAAAGCTTGGGTTCCATATGTAATGCTGGCAGTTATTCTCGTCGCAAGCCGCGTTAGCCCTGAGCTGAAAGGCTTTGTACAAAGCGTAAGTTTGTCGTTCAGCAACATTCTTGGTGAGACTGGCGTTAGCGCTGCGATTCAGCCGTTATACCTTCCTGGTGGCATTCTGGTGTTTGTCGCACTACTTGCTGCAATGTTACAAAGCGGTAGTGTAAAGCCATTGCGTGAAGCGTTTGGCGAGTCAAGCAAAACACTGATTGGGGCGGGTTTTGTCTTGGTATTTACCATTCCGATGGTTCGTATCTTTATCAACTCAGGCATCAACGGTGCTGACCTAGCAAGTATGCCCGTCACAACCGCAAACTTCGCCTCTGACCTTGTTGGTTCTGCGTTCCCAGCGCTGAGTGCCACCGTTGGTGCACTGGGTGCGTTCATCGCTGGCTCAAACACGGTATCAAATATGATGTTCAGCCAGTTCCAATTCGAAGTGGCACAAACGTTGTCTATTTCGAGTGTGATTGTTGTATCACTCCAGGCCGTCGGTGCTGCTGCAGGTAACATGATTGCGATTCACAACGTTGTTGCCGCATCAGCCACGGTAGGTTTGCTTGGTCGAGAAGGCGCAACATTGCGTAAGACGATTATCCCTACGTTCTACTACATTGTAATGACAGGCATTATTGGATTGGTGCTGATTTATGGCTTCCAAATGACAGATGTCTTAATGAAGTAACGCGAAACGCAGGGTTTACAACCCTGCCTAATTTGACACAGCTGTCTGCACTACTACCCCGACATGTTGATTTAGCTTGCTACATCAATTCCCCCGACAGCTGTGTCACCCTTTCCAGTTTGCATAACTGATTGAGTGATTTAATAAAATTTTTCAACCAATTATGTAAATGGGTTACCAACATCACCGATTCAAACGTAAGTGAACCATAGGTAACTATACTCATTTTGATGTCTTCACTGCTTTGCGATGAAGACTCAACGAAAGAGCAAATTGCTCCACAACTTTGCTTAGAATAACCGCTAGGACACCATTATGATTATCTCAGCTTCTACTGACTACCGCGCTGCCGCGAAAGCCAAGCTTCCCCCGTTTCTATTCCATTATATTGATGGCGGCTCTTACGACGAACGCACGCTGAAGCGTAATACTGACGATTTAGGTGATGTCGCTCTTCGCCAACGCGTCCTACGCGATATGACAGATTTGAGCCTCGAAACCGAGATCTTCGGTGAGAAACTGGCAATGCCAATCGCGCTAGCTCCTGTTGGTCTAACTGGTATGTACGCGCGCCGAGGCGAGGTGCAAGCAGCAAAAGCAGCCGAGAAAAAAGGCATCCCATTTACTATGTCGACTGTTTCGGTTTGTCCGATTGAAGAAGTCGCACCTGCAATTGAACGTCCAATGTGGTTCCAGCTTTACGTGCTTAAAGACCGTGGCTTTATGAAAAACGTACTTGAGCGTGCAAAAGCAGCAGGCGTAACAACGCTGGTGTTTACCGTTGATATGCCAGTTCCTGGCGCACGTTACCGTGACATGCACTCAGGTATGAGTGGCCCTAACGCGGCCATGCGTCGTGTATTCCAGGCGATGCGCCACCCAAGCTGGGCGCTGGATGTGGGTCTACTTGGTAAACCGCACGACTTAGGTAACATCTCAACTTATCGTGGCGAACCAACAAAGCTAGAAGATTACATCGGCTGGTTAGGCGCAAACTTCGACCCTTCTATCTCCTGGAAAGATCTTGAGTGGATTCGTGATTTTTGGGATGGCCCAATGGTTATCAAAGGCATTCTAGATGAAGAAGACGCGAAAGATGCGGTACGTTTCGGCGCAGATGGCATTGTGGTATCTAACCATGGTGGCCGTCAGTTAGATGGCGTACTTTCAAGTGCTAAAGCACTACCAAGCATTGCGGATGCGGTAAAAGGTGATCTTAAAATCTTCGTAGACTCTGGTATTCGTACTGGTCTTGATGTCGTTCGTATGCTCGCACTTGGTGCAGACTGTACGCTTCTTGGCCGTTCATTTGTGTACGCATTGGCAGCACAAGGCGGAGCAGGCGTTGAAAACCTACTGGATCTGTACGATAAAGAAATGCGTGTAGCAATGACGCTTACAGGCGCGAAGTCTATCGCGGATCTTTCACGCGATTCGCTAGTGAAAATCCCATAATCTTTGCAAGCGAGCAAAACAGAAACGAAAAAACGAGCCAACAGTGGCTCGTTTTTTATTGCTCTTCAACCCGATAATTTGACGAGCAAGCTAGCTAACTTGGTGAACGTACTCGATCACGACTTGGTTTCCGTCGATAAACACGTTACTGATATCGCCATCCACCGTCACACGATTTTGTAAATAAACGGTACCAGATGCAGATAGATCACGCTCCGTCAAAGACGGAATCACCTGACCAGGACGTACATGTAGCTGCTCGCATAGCTGTTTTACAAAACCTAGCGTCAGTGGAGAATTACCACGTAACAAGCCAGAAAACTCGTGTAGACTCAAACCAAGGCGCTTCGCCATTTCCATTTGAGTGATGTGCATTTTGGCTTTTTGTGACATCCAGATGTCGTAGAGCGCGTTTCGATCCAGCTCTGTAAATTCCATATCTGCCTCCGCTAATTCAAGAGCCAATACACTCTCACACTTACTTAAGATAAATGTTAGCGATAAGTCAGAGAAGTTATAATTGATCGTCCAAATATCAACCCTCAATCATTGGTAGCGTACCTCTGAACATGCATGAGGCGGTCGCTCAACAGAACATTGAGGTGACTCTCTTGTCATCGGAAGGAAAAGTCCATCTCGGACGGTTTAGACATAAGTAAATGATTTAAAGGAAATCACTGGGGTGAAGGAGTAATATCTGCTACCTTTCCTTCCATGGTTCACTAGAAATAAGTTATATATGCCACAGTGGTTTACCGAATTACAAAGCTACATTGAAACGTCTCATCAAAATTGGAGTGGAAGCGTCCTTTTCATTACGCTCGCTAGCTTTATAGCTTGGATAGCTTGGCGGCTGATCCGCTCTCGCCTCGCTGCGCTCGTAGAGAAAACGCCCTTCCACTGGGATGACATGTTGCTTGATGCGCTAAAAGCGCCAGTCAGTACACTCATTTGGTGTTGGCCAGCAACCGTCTCTATCGGCATCATATTAGAGAGCGAGCTCAACGATAAAATAAACTGGTTAAGTACGCTGAAACTGATTTTAATCATCAGTATCTTCGTATGGACCGTTATGCGGCTCATTACCAATGTTGAAGAGCATGTTCTCGAACAAAAGAACCGAGATGAAACAACAGTACAAGCGATAGCTAAGGTCGCGCGCCTGTTCTTTATTACCGTCGGAATTCTAACCGTAATGCAGGCATTTGGTCTGTCACTATCGGGCCTACTTACCTTCGGTGGTGTTGGTGGTTTGATCGTCGGTTTAGCGGCGAAGGATTTGCTGTCTAACTTTTTTGGAGGTCTTATGATCTACTTCGATCGTCCATTTAAAGTTGGCGATTGGATCCGTTCTCCAGACCGACAAATAGAGGGGACGGTAGAACGCATTGGCTGGCGTATGACCATTATCCGAACTTTCGATAAGCGTCCACTGTATGTGCCAAACTCAGTGTTTAGCAGCATTGTCGTAGAAAACCCATCTCGCATGCTGAACCGACGTATCTACGAAAAAATTGGACTTCGTTACGACGATGCTGAAAAAATGCCGCAAATTATCACCGCGGTAAAAGAAATGCTGAAAAATCACAAAGACATTGATGCACGCCAAACACTTATCGTCAACTTCGATACATTCGGTCCATCATCATTGCACTTCTTTATCTATACCTTTACTAAAACCGTGAATTGGGTGAGATACCATGAGGTTAAGCAGGACATACTGCTTAAGGTAATCAATATCATTAAAGAACACGATGCAGATATCGCGTTCCCTACTCAGACGCTTAAGCTTGATCCTATACAAATGGTAAAAGCGGAAGAGCAAGAAGATCACGGCTTCTAGTTCTCACCAATACCCAAATAATCAAGCCCGCTGTGTTTAAGCGGGCTTTTTATTTTTCTTCGCATGAAGTGGTTATTGTTGCGTTAACACTATACGTGCATTCAGCGGTTGGATTGGGCGATTGTTTTTCCCCATTACTTCCGAAAAAGATTTTATCTGCTCAGGAGAAATAGTTTGTGCTTCTTTCATCACGAACCAACGTACACCTTCAGAGCATGGCGGTGTCGTTAGTGAGCCGTTAAAGCGGTAGTAGTCTTTATCACTTGGGATAAGGGCATCAGCATCAAATGGAACCTTGATGGTAACATCTTGATCTTTAGTTGGAATGTTAGCTAGCATCTTAGCTAGATCTGGGTTCGCGTCACCCAGTTTAAAGAACACCGCGACAACAGCTAGATGACCTACTTTGTCGGCATGCACAAAGTGTGCTTCTAGAGGGTATTCTTTACCGTCCACATGGTTTTCAGATGGCGTATGGAAGTGGAATTGTTTCAACGTAAACTCTTTACCATCAATGGTGAGTGTGTTTTTACCTTCTAAACCAGTATGTAAAGTGTGACCGTTGTTCAGCAGTGAAATTGCCTTACCTTCGTAGTCGAAATTCAATTTTTCTAGCTTCGCTTCGGTCGCCGATTCAATGTTGATTGGGCTCTGGTTTTGACCTTTTGCGCACTCAGATGCAAACTCACCCCAATGAGCTGGCCCATGGTTTCCCTCGTAGCCCCAGCTTGCTGCATAAGCTGTTCCTGTAAATACCAGTGCCAAACCTAGTGTTGTTAGTGACTTCTTCATCATTTTCCTTATTTCTGAAAGTTAAATTCCGTGAGAATAAAGCCATACTAATCTCACAAAATTAAGCAGTGACAGAGTGAAAACTATGATTACAAAAGATTTTTGGAATAGAAGCCTCTAATGATGTAATTGACATGATGCTCAAAATTGAACGTCAACGATTATTGAATCGGTGTAAGTACCTGCAGGAGGGGTCGTTTGGCTGGTTAGTATCTGCGCGCGATAATTATAATTCTGTGGAGTGATACCATCCGGAATGGAGCCGCCAGTATCGACGTCACCGTGTTCACGACGTTCAGAACTGGTGCCTCCCCAGCGCTCCATCGTTGATGACTTATAGATTTCATACTCCAAATAGTGACCACTAGAAATCATTCGCCGCTGACCGCCGGACGCATTTAGGCCGTCATTCAAGCCAATGGAGAAGGAACTATTCTTGGTACAAGTTAACGATATAACCTGTCTGACTGGTTCAAAACCGGCCACTAATGGGGACGAACCAAAATCAATATCTGGCGCTGTGATCATACAATCAGGGGTCACTTCCAACTCAACCGTAATCACGCTTTGAGCGCTGCCATTGGCGCGGCCAATGCATACCCCTAGAACCCCGATACCCTTACAGTAATCCCAAATCCAGGATACGGTGATTTGGTCTTTATAAGTCCCAGCGGAAAGATTACTACCCACTCCCGTCCGAGCATAGAGCGGAAACTCGGCTTGAGTGCCAAACAACCCGAGTAAATCGAGTAACCCGATTTCAAAAAAATTGTAAGTTTGGCCGAATACATACTCTTGTGAAAAACCTGGATCGCCAAAAATCTGATAGCTGAGCTCCGAACTCGGATCATCCTCATTTAATAGCAAACCATTATTTATACTGTTAAACGTTGCTGATACGTAGTCGCCACTTAACAAAGACACAAGTGTAGAAAAGTCACACGTAATCCCCGCATGAGGCTGAGCTGAGCTTTGCTGCTGAGAGCTTGAAACAGTAAACGAAGAAACATTGCCAAACAAGATTAAAGGTGCTGCCGCCGTGAGCTGACAAGCCATTGTCGAGCACGAGAAAAAGAGAAGTAGGCTAGCAAACCAGCTGCGCAAAATCATAGTGCGGTCTCTTCTTCGGCTTTGATACAAACCTGCTCAGGCAATGTTTGTATTTTTTGACTCTCACGCTGATACAACCCCTCAATAAACACTGTACATGGCGGCTGTCCTTGAGGATAAAACTGAATGTAGCGGCCTGGGTCAACGCCTTCAAAGTAGGTAAAACCATCCCAACCAATTTGGCTTGTTAAGCCCGTTTCTGAGCGGCCATATGTACCAATCGGAAGGAACAAATGATTTTCGTCTACCACCGTCATGCTCAGTGCAACTTGTAGCTCTATTGGGAACTCTAACAGGTAGCCGTAGCCCGAATGTATCGAAGCAAACTGCTCTGTTGCAGAAAACGCAGCATTGGCAGGTAAATTAAGTGGATCGATTTCATATTTGGCGGTGTAATACGCCGTAGCCCAAGGAACAAGTAAGTAACCTTCATCGTCTGTCACTCCGACAATTTGATTTTCATATTTAACCGGAATACCTTCAAAACCACTGGTGCTCACCACCGCGAAGCTGTCATACACTTCATTCGCCGGGAATATTTCTCCATCCAACGTAGAGACCGAACCTGCCATTTCCGCAAAATAATCATAGTCGCCACTGGTGCCATTTAACCCCGCTCTGAACTGCGCCCATGACGCACGGTAGGTCAAATCGGCCTGTTTACGGTTTTCTGGGTGTTCGTTAATATCATGCGCTAAATTGACGCCCCACCCACCTCGTATTGGCGCAAGGCGGCTGTAACCCACTCGCCCTCTAACATCGCCATCATCCTCTCTTTTCAGCGTTAACCCCGAACTTCCCCCCAAAGAACTGAAAGGTAGAGAGAATTGCGCCAGCGTAACACTCTGACCACCAATACTATGGTTGTAAGAAAGGGACATATTGATATTAAAAGGCAGGGCGTAGCTATAAGTAAGATTTAGGGTACGTGAATCTGAGTCGGATTGTTGAATATCAAAGTACCCACCAGAAAGTGAGCCCCAATCTCCCAAACGGACTCCCATATTGATTTGTGATAGATGGCGCGACGCGAGTGAAGCGTCCTTGCCTTCATCGAGCATTTCGTAATTTGGTAAATGAGATAAGGTATAAAAGTCGGCTTGTTCTACTTGAGTTCGAGCAGCGAAGCTAAACAGCCGAGACTGATAACTATAACCTAGCGCATATGAGGTAGATTGATCCTGAAAATTACTCACACGAAACGAGGCATCCACCGTACCCAAGTTGAAAGCATTGGTGACAAAACCCAGCCCCGCAACGATCAGGTCATCTTTTGCTTCAGCTTGAGCTTCTAATGTTAACCAATCAGTCATGCCATGACGCAGAGCGGTAACCACGCCACCGTCTCCATAGTCGTTAGATGCATTACCGAAATTTTCTCTGATCGCACCAATACTCGCACTGTAAGATGTAAATCCGGTCTTCAGTAGATCGGAAGAGAGAAAAAATGGGCTGGTCATGACCGTTTGCTTACCTTGAGCATCCGTTGCAATTACCGTTGCTTCCCCAGCACCAGAGAGCATTGGAATATCGTTAATAATGAAAGGACCGGGCCCAACATTCATTGAGTCAGTTTTAAAGCCATTGATAAACAAATCTAACGTAGTGGGCGCTGTGACCTCACCATAAAATGCAGGTAACGGCGTCGTCACGACATCCGGACGCATAGAGAAATCATGTGACAACTGAATACCCGCCAGTCTTACTGGTTGGCTCCAAGATAAAGGGCGAACAATATAGTCCCCTACCTCCATACGAATTCGCTTCTCTTGATTGACGTACTCGTAACTCGTATCAAAACGAGTGTACTGGCTGCTTTGCTGGGACTGAACATCGCGATGAAAGTTAGATTTAAATATCCCGGTAGTAGAAAAAACGCCAAACTCAGAAAAGGCTCTGACTTCATGATTTATAGAAACCTCCTTTTGTCGGCTTTCGTTCTCGTACACACCAAATACGTTGTAGTTAAGCAGGCCACCACGCCCAAACTGAGCCGGGGAAAATCGCCCCATATCCTGCGCTGATAAGCTCTGCATCGGTAACCAATTAGGCGGTACGTCAATTGCAAGTTGCAATGACGATTGCAAGTAACGCACGTTAACACCTGGGATAGACGTAACCTCAAGTCTCTCTTCGGTTCCAGGCAACGACGTGGCGGTAACCCCAACTGAAATGAGGTCCTCCCGGAGCAAAAAGAACTGATCGCCAACTCGCTCAACTTTCGCAACAAGCCCTGTTGCTCTTTGATTGATCACCAACTCCAGATTGAGGCTAATATTCTCAAACTTTTCTAATGAGAAATTTTCAGGACTCGGTAGCTCAGAGAAGTGGTTTGCTGAATTTGCACAAAGACCAATACTGCTCCACGTTACGCTAAGTAATACCAACCAAAAGACAGCATTCATTGTATTAAATCTATTCATTATTGCTTCAATGGTATTTGGTAACGTTTACCTCCAATATTCGCGCTCAAACTCAAGGGTCTGACATTACTATGGGGAATAGACCAAACCTTATACTGTTCAGGAAGAATATAGCCAGCTAGTCCATCGGAAATAACGACAGGATCTTTATTTGGTAGATTCAACTGTAAATTCACTAAGCGAACATGGTGTTTTCCTGAATTTTTAATGTGAACAAAACGCTGATTATTTTTCTTAATAAACTGTGCCTGTAAATCACCCCATAATTCACTGTCACGGTTTGGTTTTTGAGTATCAGTCAGCCCTTTCCCGTAAATAAACAAAGGTATCGAGTAACGCATTCGGACTTTTACAGCGAGTTCATTTTCCGTCAATTCTGTTTGAGGGTTTTGAGTTGGCGGTAATTCATCTATGATCACTCGGTATGCATACTCCTTACC
>NZ_WXWS01000141.1:0-9900 GCF_009904715.1 Vibrio sp. V42_P2S4T144
GTTTAATCGCAGATTGTTGGATATCAGTGATGTATGAGAAATCGTTCAAGGTAAAAATATGCGCAATGATTGATGCTGAGAGAATAGAAAGTATAAGAATCAATTTATAGTGAATATCAGTCGGGAGTTTTTAGAAAACTGAAAGCGCACTAAAAAAACACGTCTGATTTTGACAGCTTCAAAAAAGCGCACTTCCTATAATTCGCCTGTATTGTGCGGAAGGAGTGCAAGTGAATGAGTATTATCAACAATCATATCGCAACAAATCCAAAGTTTGATGCGTCTATCCAAAGCGGGTTGGAATCGTCTCGTCCCGACGTTTCACAAAAAGGCAATTATCGCGGTGAAACCGTCCGTGTTCACAATGCCACACAATCACTTTTTGATGCGATGGAAGAACTCACTTCACTCGGTTCCGAAAAAGCAGAGAAAGATCTGACTAAGCGCAAAGTGAAAGACAGTGGTGTTCGAGTTAATGAAGCACATGAACTCGTTTCGGACTATTTAAGAAAAGTCCCTGATCTTGAAAAGAATCAAAAGATCAAAGATTTGGCTACAAAAATGGCGGGAGGAAATATCTCGACCATCGCGCAACTACAAGCCTACTTGAATGGGTTTTCCGAGGAGAAAAGCCATCAATACCTAGCCCTAAAAGCCGTTAAAAAGTTTTTGAGTGCGAGTCCAGAAAGTAAACACCTACTAGCGCTGATTGACCAAGCACTTCTAAGAATCGAGCAAAACCCAGATACATGGTCTCAAATTGATACGGAAATCCGTGTCTCAAATTTTGCTGATGAATACAGCCAAGAGCAAGAGTTTAGCTCTTTGCATCAGCTGCGCGGCTTCTACCGCGATACCGTTCATAGTTATCAAGGGCTCGGCGCGGCTTATCAAGATGTAGTAGCGCGCTTTGGTGAGCAGGAGGTATCGACCGCTGTTGACTTTATGCTGCAAGGCATGAGTGCAGATCTTAGTGTTCAAGGTAGCAGTATCGACTCGGTTAAGTTGCAGTGGTTGATGTCCGATATGCAAAAACTCAAAACTCTAAATACGTTGCAAGATCGTGTGAGTCAGCTGTTCCAAATGTTTAAACCGGAAAGGACGAATTATGGCTTATCAAGTTTCTAATTTGATGGCTGATGTGATTGCGTTGGTAGAGCAGCGATGGGTAAGCAGTGATGAGATATGGAAAGTCGCCAACGCAATGGAATTGACGGCGGTAGAACAAAAAATCGATTTTTTTCGAGAGTTTCATAAGTTAGTTCGCGCAATCCCAATTGACGTATTCGCCGATGATGAACAACGACAGAATTTAATCCAAGCGGTACAAAAGGCGCTAGACGAAGCCATTGATATAGAAGAAGAGGAAGCGTGGGAAGATGAGTTGGATTGATGCATCCGTCGATGAATTTTGCCGAGGAATGGGGCTCGATGCCGTCGATTTCTCATCAGCTGGACGGGTGCAGCTGGATTTTGAGCAAAGTGGTACGCTGCATATTGAGCGACAGGGTGAGCAGTTATTCTTGATGTTGTCTCGAGCGTTATCTTGGCATCAAACCAGTGACATTATTCAAAGTGCACTGTGTTTGTGTCATGCCGATCAAGGCTGGCCTTTCGAAATTAAAACCGGCTTGTTAGATGAACAAACTCTGGTTTTTTCAGCAAGGCTAAAAGGAGAAGAAGTAACACTTCCGACCTTAGAGCAAGCGTTTACGCTTTTGGCTCGTCTACATAACGATGTGGCAGGCTCATGACTCGAGTCAGCACTTTAAACGTAGGCATCGAAGCCTTTACGCATGTTACTCATAGTGAAGTTAAGGCCGATTTCCCAGAGCGATTTCAATTGCTTCCTGATGGTCAGGCGGTCGCTACACATTTAGAGAAGCTCTATGATCTCAGGCCTTCAGACCAATATCTCATCGCGTTAACTAAGCCCAAGCTGCTGCACTCAGAGTTGTTGCGTCCAGAAAAATACCGTCAACAATTTGATGAAACGTTAGCTCAGCTGCAAGTTCTTGCACAGGATTCAGGCTCCGCTTCTTTTATCAAAGCATCTGAAACGCTACAAAGTACGCAACTAGATCAGCGTTACCTCACTATGGCGCTCAATCTCCTTATTCAGGTCTAACCAACATGTTGAGATCCAAAGACATTGAACTCTTACTTGTTCACGCTGCGCTACAAGTTCAATACCAAAAGCCAGAGCATGCCATTTCTATTCTCGATGCGGTTCTAGAAATAGAACCGCAGCACAAAGAGGCGATGCAAACACTTGCTGTGGCGTGTTTACAAAGTGGTCGATATACCCGGGCGATTGAGGTGTGTGAGCACTTATTAAAATCTGACCTTCATCCTGACTCGGCAGGACTCTGGTTTTGTTTAAGCCAAGCGCGTTGGAAACAAAATGACGTCGATGGGGCACGCCAAGCGCACCGACGCTATCTGCAATCTTTAAATAGTGAATCACATGAATAAGTTTATCGATATTCTAAACAAAGTAGGGCAACGCAAAGACATCATGCTTGCGGTGATGTTACTCGCGATCGTCTTTATGATGATATTGCCACTTCCTACCGCACTGGTGGATGTGCTGATTGGCACCAACATGAGCATTGCGGTGGTGCTGCTTATGTTAGCGATTTACATCACCACGCCACTTGAGTTCTCTGCATTTCCTGCGGTGCTATTGATCACGACATTGTTTCGTCTGTCTTTATCTATCACGACAACCCGCTTGATCTTGCTACAAGGCGATGCTGGTCAAATCGTTTATACATTCGGTAACTTCGTTGTGGGCGGTAACTTAGTGGTCGGTATCGTTGTGTTCCTGATCATTACCATTGTTCAGTTTATGGTGATCACCAAAGGCTCAGAAAGGGTAGCAGAAGTTAGTGCGCGCTTCTCACTCGATGCGATGCCTGGTAAGCAGATGAGTATTGACGGTGACATGCGTGCCGGAGTAATTGACGTACACGAAGCTAGGCACCGACGATCACTGATTGAAAAAGAAAGCCAAATGTATGGCTCGATGGATGGCGCGATGAAGTTCGTTAAAGGCGACTCCATTGCGGGTCTGGTCATCATTGTGGTCAACATCCTAGGTGGCGTCACGATCGGGGTAACGCAAAAAGGCATGAGTGCTTCTGAAGCACTTGAATTGTTTGCGATTTTGACCGTTGGCGATGGTTTGGTATCGCAGATCCCGGCACTCTTTATCGCGATTACCGCCGGTATTATCGTGACGCGTGTTTCTCATGAAGATTCTTCTGATCTTGGGTCGGACATTGGTGGGCAGGTCATTGCTCAGCCACGTGCGCTTCTTATTGGTGGTGTGCTTTTGGTGCTGTTCGCACTCATCCCTGGGTTTCCAAAAATCACTTTTCTGGTCTTGGCCGCCGTGGTTGGTGGTGGTGGTTTCTTCCTTTTCTATCAACAGAAAAAACAAGCTGAATCAGATAGCACCGACTTATCAAGCTTTGTTTCGCAAGGGGCCGGTTCGCCAGCAGCGAAGCCAAACAAACCCACTCCATCTAGAAACAGTAAAGGCAAATTAGGTGAGCAAGAAGAGTTTGCCATGACGGTCCCACTCTTGATCGATCTTGACGCGAGCCTTCAGGAAAGCTTGGAAGCGGTCGCATTAAATGAAGAGCTAGCAAGGGTTAGACGCGCACTATATCTCGACCTAGGCGTGCCTTTCCCAGGCATCCACCTGCGCTTTAACGAGGGGATGCAAAATGGCGAGTACTTAATTCAGTTACAAGAAGTCCCGGTTGCACGAGGACGAATTGTTAAAGATCAACTCTTGGTGACAGAAGGGAATGAACAGATCGATTTATTAGGCGTGCCTTATGAGCAAGATGAAGATTTTCTACCCGGTATTTCTAGCATTTGGGTGGCACAGAGTTATGAGCAAAAACTCGTAGCCAGTCATGTCGGTTTTCTCACACCCGACAGGATTTTAACGTACCACTTGTCTCATGTTCTCAAGGAGTACGCACAAGACTTTATTGGTATTCAGGAGACGCGTTATCTGTTGGAGCAGATGGAAGGCAGTTATTCGGAGCTAGTCAAAGAGGCCCAGCGTATTGTTCCGTTGCAAAAAATGACGGAAATCTTGCAACGCTTGGTTTCTGAAGACATTTCTATCCGAAACCTTCGCGTGATCTTGGAAGCGATGGTTGAGTGGGGCCAAAAAGAGAAAGATGTTGTACAGCTGACGGAGTACATTCGTTCCAGCTTAAAACGTTACATTTGCTACAAATACGCAAGCGGACAAAACATGTTGCCCGCTTACTTATTGGATCAAAATCTCGAAGACACAATACGCAGCGGTATTCGTCAAACCTCAGCAGGGAGTTACTTGGCGTTAGACCCGTCAGTAACGCAACAATTTGTCAGTGATGTGAAACAGACCATTGGTGACTTAAGCCGCATGCCGAATAAACCTGTGCTAGTTGTGTCTATGGATGTACGCCGATATGTGCGAAAGCTTATTGAATCGGAATACTACGATCTTCCCGTTTTGTCATTTCAAGAACTAACCCAGCAAATCAATATTCAGCCACTTGGAAGGGTGGGGATGTAATGAAAACAAAACTAATACTCTCGCTGGCGCAAGCGGGGATCGAAGTGACGCCATACTTTTGGCAACAAAGTGAAATTCAACTTGGTTATCGAATTGAAGTTGAAGGCTTAGAGCTCGTTTTTCGGGTGGAGGACGGTGAAATCATCATCGTTCTTCTGAAACGCGTTCGTCCAAAATTGGGGTTGAGTAACCCCTTTGCCGGCTTATTTCTCTTGGCTGAACATGCCATTCAACTTTATCCCTCCGATTGGGTCATTCGCGGCAACGTCGATGTGTTACGTGGTAGCAACATGAGCAGCCAGCGATTGGCACAGTTCTATCTAAAAGCATGCGGTGCAAGCCATGATGAGCTAGACGACTGGTACTGTTTACGCCTAGCAGATTATAGACCTTTGAAAAAGTTGAAAAAGTAAAAACTCACGACTGTTACTGACAGCACCGATGAGATGACCCGCTTTAAGATAGGAATCAAGATGAAGCAACCGTTTACCGATGCGATTGAGAACGCTGAGCTTGCCATTAGAAAAGCTGAAGACAGAACCGATATTTTTAACGAGCTATTGGAAGGCTTAGGTGTTGGTCCTGTTGCGGGGGATGTTTTACTTGGCGGCATAAAAGCGCCAGTAGATACCATGAAACGTGCAGAGCAAGAGCTAATAGACGAAGTCCAGCGCCGCCGGCAGCAACAAACTCAGCTACAAGGTACGTCAGGTAAACGCAGAAAGCGTCCCACAGTGATGCGCGGCATGATGATTTAGAGGTTTGGAAATGACGAATATGAAAACGACTGGCTCTACGACAGGAGCAACAGACACAGCTGCGAGTAGTGCACCATTACCCACTTTCCAACAAAACTTGATAGAGGCATTTACCCCTGTACTGGGTGAAGCAGAGACTCAGCAACTTGCCTCGATAATCTCTTCATTGCCAACTATCTCGGGACAAACGGAATCACAAAGCATCGCGCTTTATGTTGATACGCTTGAAAACCTAAAAGCGAAAAATAACGCGTTTGCTGGTATATCATTGACCGACACCGCATCTGTTTGGATAAAGTCGCTACAAAGTGCTAACTCAGATGGCGAATTAACCGCAGCCGAGTTTAATGCTCAAACAAACCAAACGCTATCAAATCAGTTTCAGGCTTGGTTTAGTAAGCTACTGACGGAAAACGTAGATAGCTCGTTATCTACTGAGTTTGTTAGTCAATTTAATCTGGGCACCCAGAGTAACCAAGCGGAGCAGATCGCCAACCTCTCCGAGACAGAACTGGCTAATGCCACCAAAGAAATTTCTCTTTTTGTTGCAGAGCTTGCTAATCAAATGGGCTCCCGTGAAGTGAGAGATGCTTCTATTTCTTTTCTTCGCAATGCCTTTAGTAGCTTAGGTTCCGTTAATCTCGCGCAACTGAAGAGCTCGGACTTTCTGTTGACTAAAGAGAGTTTCGCCCTTCAAGTCTCAGCTCAATTAAAAAGTAGTTTTCAAGGCATTGGTATTACTTTAAGCACCGATGACGCAAGTGCGCTAGCTAGCAGAATTACCTGGACTCCTGGTATTTCTAAACAGCAGCTTAAAGAAGCGTTAGATGAAATGGCCGCTCAAGTGAAAGGCCAATATAGCGCAGCTTATGGTGAGGCGAGTGGAACGAACAATCTAAAAGCAGCACTTAATACTGTCATTGGTGGAACTGAGCCTTTGACCCTTTCTAGTCTGTTCGCCAACTTCGCGGTGAGTTTAACAAATATAGAAATCGATGACTTTTACCAGGACAGCGCGATAGCCGATGTCCAAAAGACACAAATAACGGCAGCTCAAGTTAATTTGATCAAAGAAAACACCGAACGAGATATCCGATTACAGTTTGAAAAAATAGTAAAAGGTGAATCTACCGGGGCTTCATTTACTGAGCGATACGAGGCATTGCGCAAAAACTTAGGGGCATTGAAAGAGCGTCTACTCAATATCACCGATAAAGAGAAAGCGGATCGCGAGGTGAGAGCAGAGCACTCTCTAACGGCTCGTGATTTGTTGGCCGTTGTTGAGTCCAGCATTGGAGACCGTTTTGATGAGCAAGTGCTGCTTGCACTAAATGAGCGTCGTGTTAACCGTTTAGAGAAACGTAATGACCAGAAAGAGGCATTAGAGGATCTCACAATACAGCTTAAAGTTTTTGGTGTTGTGCAATCAAAAATTCACTCTACGCAAAGTGTTGATGGGGTTTATAAACCGGGATATCCAGAAAGTAACTTCAAAGCGAGTGACTTTAACTACAGCAATCAAACGGATTTTGAAGCTTCACCTGAGTACAAGTATTTGACGGATAATAAGATAACAAACCATCGAGACTTCCTTCAAACACAAGGTATTACTATCGGTGATGGTGCTTCGTACCAAGACGAAGAGAAGTCGAAAAAGCTGTCTAATTTTTCTAGTTCTGTCAGTGCTAAATCCAAGTTGCTTAACGATGAAGTACAAATCAAAACCACTGAGCTGAACGACACCAGTTCTCAATACAACTCGACCGTTGAAGCGATGAACAAGTTTGTTCAGAAGTACCACAGTATTTTACAAGAAATCCTACGAGCCATTTAAGGATAACCAACCATGACTAAAACAAACGCGACCGATCCATCTCAAATGCAAGCAGAAGAACTGCTGTCTTTTTTGGAAGAGGGAGGCACGCTAAAAATGTTGCACGATGTGTCTCAGGACACCATCGAACACATTTATGCCGTAGGTTACAACTTTTTCCAATCGGGAAAGATTGAGCAAGCAGCGAAAGTATTTCAATTACTCAGCATGCTTGATCATTATCAGGCGCGATTTTTCATTGGCCTTGGCGCGGCTCGTCAGGAGTTGGGTGAGTATCTGCAGGCAATAGACGCCTACAGCTACGCAGCGCTAGTGGACGTAAATGATCCACGCCCACCTTTTCACTCTGCTGAATGTCACCTTAAACTGGAACAACTGACAGAAGCAGAGAGTGGGTTTTACAGCGCGAAGGAGATGTCTGCCGGAAAATCACAATATGCAGATTTGCATGAGCGTGCAGGCATCATGTTAGAAGCGGTGAGAAATAAAAAGGAGTAATTAGACTATGAGTTCTATTGCACTTGACCGCATCCAGACACAGGTTTATAGCCCTGAATCTGGCCAAGCCACGTTAGATAACGTGCAGAAAACGGCGTCTACAGCGACGCCTTCTGTGACGGTAGAAAACGTGAAGAGTAAAGATGCAGATGTACTGAACACTGGAAAAGTAAAAGTTCAGTTAGATGCACCTAACGCAGCTGTTAGTGACAAAGTGAATGATTTGACGCTAAAAGCCATGGCACAGCTGCAAAAGATCGTCGATACCATTGCAAAATCTCTCCATGCAGTTGCAGACCAAACAGGTTCGATTGCCGTCAAAATCATCGCAGGATCTGCTGATGATTTTGAAGTAGAGCTTGCTGCTATCACGGATAAACTGAAAAGTGCTCAAAACGAGCTGAAAATTCAGGAAGTGAAGGTCGCAAAAGCTAAACACGAAAAAGAGATGGTGGAAAACCAAGACAAAATCAAAGAATCGGAAGCCGCTGCAAAAGAAGCCCAAAAATCAGGCTTAGCAGCGAAGATCTTTGGTTGGATCAGTGCGGTGGTTTCTATTGTTGTTGGTGCCGTAATGGTGGCAACGGGTGTTGGTGCAGCAGCCGGTGCACTTATGATCGCTGGTGGCGTTATGGGAGCAGTGAGCATGGCGTTGCAAGAGCCAGCCGTTCAAGATGCGCTAAAAGAAGCGGGCGTAAATGTCGATGTGCTAAACAAAGTCGTAATGGCATTAGAAATCGCCGTCGCGGTTATCGGAGCTGTTGTGACGTTTGGTGGTGCAGCAGCTGGCGGTATCGCGAAACTTGCAGCGAAAGGTGCTGGTAAGGTAGCTCAAAAGGTCACGGAAATCGCTACGAAAGCCGCTGCAAACATGGCGAAAGTGGCGGATATGGGCACAAAAGCTGCGACAACAACAGCGAAAGCGATTCGTTATGGCGCAGAAACCGTCGATCTTGCCGTCAACGTGGGTAAAGGCGCAACGGACAGTGTTCACGCTGCTAACAATGCTCACGTGACAGAGATTCAGGCTGATATCACAGACCTTCGAGCCAAAATGACGTTAAGCCAGGCTGTCATTGATAAGCTCAAAGAAGAGATTGGTAAGTTGATGGAAGACTTCCAAGAGCTGATGAGCCTCATCATGCAAATGATTCAAGCGAAAAGTGAAACTATGCAAACGGTGTTAAGCCGTCCTGCAACGGTATAAGGAGTTTATTATGCTAGATAAAGTAGGCGGAACGGGTCGTGGTGAACTATACGGTTTAGGCGACACCATTAAAACCAACAAAGCAGAAAAAGCGCCGGAAACAAAGCTTGAAGCGGGCGCCGTTAAAAGCCAAAGTGAGTCAGGTGTTTCTGGTGCAGCACGCTACCAGTTAGAGACACCTAAAGCTCCTACAGTGAGTAATCAAGCTCAAGTTGTTGCAAACTTAATGAGTGCTCTTGCGCCGACGGTGAGCTCATTAATGAGCACAACGATGAAAGCACTTAACGGTGAGGAGGTGATCAAGTCACCATCAGATGCGGTATCACAATCGTTGACGCTATTAACATTGTTGTATCAAGTATCAAAGCTGAGCCGTGAGCAGCAAGTGCTACAACGTGAAATTGCTGTTGAAGCAAACGTCGCGAGTTTAGAAAGCCAAGCGGCAGAACTCAACAACTCGGCAAGCGCAATGATCGCGATGGCAGTCGTTTCGGGTGTATTAGCGGGTGCTACCGCAATTATTGGTGCCCTTGGTTCTTTCAAAGCAGGGAAAGAAATCAAGAATGAAATGGCGAGCAATAATGTACTGAAAACGCAAAAAGCTGGCTTCGATCAAGCAGAAGAGTTATTAAATAACAATAGCTTGTCTAAAACTCAGCAAGATCAGGTTAAGCGTGCGCACTCACTAGCGAAAGACAATATCGCAGACACGACAGCGCAGCTGACAAGTGGTGGCCGTAAGTTCGATAAGTTGATGAGCTCAAACCAAGCAAAGAACGCGATTCTTCAAGCTTTGGGCCAGATGGCAAACTCAGCATCGAATGTAGAGCAAACCAAAGCGCAAGCGCGCAGCAAAGATGATGAAGTACAAGCGACTCGCGCACAAGCAGCCAAACAGAAAGCCGATGAAAACATTGGTTTCCAAGAAGGCTTATTGAAAGAGCTACGTGACTTGTTCCGATCTATCTCAGATAGCCAGAACCAAGCGTGGCGAGCGTCAGTCCCAACGGTGTAACCA
>NZ_WXWS01000166.1:0-9896 GCF_009904715.1 Vibrio sp. V42_P2S4T144
CGGTTGGCTATAGTATTTGTTACCACCAGTCATCTGGCGTTTACTTGATATCGATATCTGCAAAGCTCTTGATCAGATCATCAAGCGATTTCATTTGTGCTAAGAATGGCTCTAACTTGTCTAGAGGCAGTGCAGATGGGCCATCACAACGCGCTTGGTCTGGGTTTGGGTGCGCTTCGATAAATAGACCTGCGATGCCTGTCGCTAGACCCGCTTTTGCAAGCTCAACTGTCTGCTCACGACGGCCGCCAGATGCTGCGCCTGATGGGTCACGCATTTGTAGTGAGTGCGTTACGTCAAAGATGATTGGGCTACCTTTCGAAGCATTTTTCATCACACCAAAACCAAGCATGTCTACAACTAGGTTATCGTAACCGTGGCAAGAACCGCGCTCACATAGGATGATCTTGTCGTTACCGCATTCTGCGAACTTCTCAACGATGTTACCCACTTGACCTGGGCTCATAAATTGAGGTTTCTTCACGTTGATAACCGCACCTGTTTTAGCCATAGCTTCAACAAGGTCAGTTTGACGAGCTAGGAATGCAGGAAGCTGAATAACGTCTACCACGTCAGCGACAGGTTGAGCTTGTGCTTCAGTGTGAACGTCCGTGATGATCTTTACACCAAAAGTGTCTTTCAGCTCCTGAAAGATTTTCATACCTTCTTCCAGACCTGGACCACGGTATGAATGAACAGAACTGCGGTTTGCTTTGTCAAACGACGCCTTAAATACGTAAGGAATACCAAGTTTTTCCGTTACTTTTACGTAGTGCTCACAGATCTGCATCGCAAGATCACGAGACTCAAGAACGTTCATACCTGCAAATAGGGTGAATGGCTTGTCGTTAGCAACCTGAATGTCGCCGATATTAACGATTTTCTGTTCCATTTTGATTCTCTTTTTCTGTCCACGATACGCCACAGTTCGGCACATCGATAAAATTAGTGAAGTGTGACGTGCGTTTCACTCATCACATTAACTTGTGATTTTAGTAGCTCGGAAGCCGGATCGTCAGGGCATTGGTCAATAAAGTACTGAAAATCTGATACCGCTACTTGAGGGCACTCTAGCTGTTGGAAAATAAAACCACGGTCACGAATTTCGTATGGATCATCTGGCACAAACGTTAGAGCAAGATTCGTACAACGTAATGCCAGCGTATAATGCTCTTCGCGCAACATCGCACTTTTAATCAACGCCAACCAGCGACCAATAATTGTTGGGTTGTCAGCTTCCTCAAAATGTTCAGGCTTTAGCTGAGCTAGCGGTCCTTCCTGGCCAATAAGCCAAGCTTGAAGAATCCTTTCACCTACATACTCACCATTAAATGGGTTGATGTAGTCTGGCTTCTTATGCATCCAGTCGACTTTTAACAGGAACTGAGTAGGGAAAGTAACTCCCTTCAACGGGAACCCCAGCTTTTTGCCTAGGTATAACAAAATCGAACCTAAGCTCACAGGAATACCTTTTCTGCGCTCCAACACTTTATCGATGAAGCTGTTGTCCGAAATAAAGTATTCCTGCTCGTCGCCTTTGAACCCCCACTCGTGGAAAAACAGTCGTAGGAATGCATCAAATCGTTGCTCTTCATCGGTTTCATGAACAAGCGTGGCTTCTGCATCTTTGTAAAGACGCTCTAACTCTTGTTTCGCCCAATGTACTTTGGTTTCTGGGTTAATCGCTTTGTTGAGCTCAAGCGCACCTTCCACCAACGGTATATTGTCAAAATCTTCGTCAAAAAACTCTAACATGACGTCTATCCAAATAACGTAGGGCTCTTAGACACAGCAATGTTTGCAGCCATGACCAACCAACCCAATGCGCCGAAAAAGCCAAATATCTTCAGTAGGTTGTTTTTCGCAAGTTTCAATGAGAAGAATCCAAGCGCAATGTACGCCAGTACGCAGGTGATTTTGTTTGTTAACCACGGTGCGGCATCGGTAAACGGGATGAAACCAGTAATGAAAATAAGCGCGATACCTGACACTAGCAATGCAGTATCAACGATGTGGGGAAACACTTTCAAAAAGCGATTATTTCGCTTCGGTGAGTTCATCATCATTAACACGAATCGGATCGATAGTAGCGTCGCACTGAGAGCGATCGTCACTAAGTGTATGTGTTTTAGAGCTACGTACATTTTTCTTCTCTTTTTAGTTAGTGTTTGCTGACTTCCATGATTAACTGGCCAGACAACCAAGCGTTACTCGATCGTTACCGCCATAATCTTTTTCCGTAGCGACCTGTTGGTAACCAAAGCCACGCATTATCTCACGCACCGCCTCACCTTGATCATAACCATGTTCAAATGCCAGCCAACCGCCCACTTCAAGATACTGACGAGCAAGATCCGAGATATGACGAATATCAGCTAAGCCATTCTCTTTAGCAACTAATGCAGATTTTGGCTCAAAGCGCACATCACCTTGGGATAAATGTGGATCTTTTTCATCAATATATGGCGGGTTGGAGACAATTAAAGCAAACTTCGTACCTTCTGTAATAGGCTCAAACCAACTGCCTTGAGCAAAGGTCACATTTTTGATGTTTAGCTGCTCAGCATTGTACTCTGCAAGTGCTTTCGCTTCTTGCTTAAGGTCTACGCCCATCACTTGACGCTTTGGCATTTCAGATGCAAGCGCGATGGCGATAGCTCCCGTCCCCGTTCCAAGATCTAAAATAGGCCCAGTTTGCTCGTAGGTCTTATCGAGTGCAACTTCGACCAAACGTTCTGTATCCGGTCTAGGTATCAGGGTAGAAGGAGAAACTTTAAACGGTAAAGACCAAAACTCTCGCTCACCAATAATATAAGCGACGGGTTCACCAGTTAAACGTCGTTCAAGTAGAGCGTCAAACTGAGATTTTTGCTCTGCTTCTAACGCTTTTTCTGGCCAGGTCAGCAGGTAAGTTCGTGGTTTGCCAAGGACATGGCAAAGGAGTACAGCTGCATCGAGAGAAGGCGACTCTTTGCCGCCTTCTGCCAGTTTCGCCGTCGCACTTTTCAGTGCTTGCTCAATCGATTGAACTTGGCTCATCGATTAGCCGTTCTCTGCGAGCGCCGCAAGTTGGTCTGCTTGGTGCTCTTGAATCACAGGATCAATCAAGCTCTGCAGGTCACCTTCCATCACTTCGTTCAAACGGTAGATGGTCAGGTTGATGCGGTGATCAGACACACGACCTTGTGGGTAGTTGTAGGTACGAATACGGTCACTACGGTCACCAGAACCTAGAAGGTTACGACGTGTATCAGACACTTCTGCGGCACGACGCTCTTCTTCCGCTTGAACGATACGAGCAGCAAGAACCGCCATTGCTTTCGCTTTGTTCTTGTGCTGTGAACGCTCATCCTGACACTCTACTACCGTACCCGTTGGTAAGTGGGTAATACGGATTGCAGAATCCGTGGTGTTAACGTGCTGACCACCCGCGCCAGATGCACGGAACGTATCGATTTTCAGGTCTGCTGCTTTGATTTCTGGCAGATCCGCTTCAGGGATTTCCGCCATTACTGCTACTGTACAAGCAGAAGTATGCACACGGCCTTGAGATTCAGTTGCTGGAACACGCTGTACACGGTGACCGCCTGACTCAAACTTCAGTACGCCGTACGCACCGTCGCCGCTCACTTTTGCGATCATCTCTTTGTAACCACCGTGCTCAGCCTCGTTTGAAGACATGACTTCGATGCGCCAGCCACGCTTTTCTGCGTACTTGCTGTACATACGGAATAGATCACCCGCGAAGATACCCGCTTCGTCGCCACCCGCACCTGCACGAATTTCTAGGAAACAGTTACGATCATCGTTCGGATCTTTTGGCAGAAGAAGAATCTGTAACTCATCAGTAAGACGCTCAATCGTCGCTTTCGCTTCTTTGATTTCTTCTTGCGCCATTTCACGCATTTCTTCGTCGTCTTCGTTTGCCATCTCTTCAGCGGCGACAAGATCTTCTTGTGCTTGTTGATAAGCTTGGAAGCACTTGGTTACTTCTTCTAGCTGAGAGTACTCTCTTGATAGAGCACGGAATTTGTCCTGATTTCCAATTACATCAGGATCACCAAGAAGATGTTGAACTTCTTCGTAACGTTCTACTAGCGTTTCTAGCTTAGTCAGAATAGAGGCTTTCATAGTGTCGTTTTCTTAATAAAAAGCGTGAGTTATAGATCATCCAAGCCAAGTGTTTGGCGGATAATCGTTAATTTTGCTGGTTCGCCTTGCTCAGCTGCACTTTGCAATGCGCGAGTTGGAGCGTGAATCAGTTTGTTGGTGAGTTTATTACTCAGCTCGCGCAGCACTTTCTCCGGATCTGCGCCTGCCGCTAAAGATTGCAAACTTTTGCTCAGTAACTCTTCACGAATTTCGTTGGCTGATTTGCGATAGTCGCGAATACTATCGACGGCTTGCAGTGAACGCAACCATGTCATAAACGCAGCGCTTTCTTCACTAACAATCGCTTCAGCTTGAATCGCTTCGACTTTACGCTGCTCAATGTTGCTGTCGATGATAGATTGCAAGTCATCAACAGAATACAGATATGCGTCGTTCAGTTCACCGACTTCCGACTCTACATCTCGCGGCACCGCAATATCGACTAACAAGATAGGTTGATGTCGGCGCTGCTTTAGAGCCGTTTCGACCATACCTTTGCCAATAATAGGCAATGGGCTCGCCGTTGAGCTAATCACAATATCCGCTTTCGCCAAATGTTCAGGAATTTCGTTCAAACTGATCACTTCTGCGCCAAATTGGTCCGCTAAGCCTTGCGCGCGCTCTTTAGTGCGGTTCGCGACAATCATTTTTGTGCAACCGTTGGACGCTAAATGCTTCGCGACCAATTCAATCGTCTCGCCCGCACCAACTAAAAGCACGGTTGAATCTGATAACGACTCAAAAATATGTTTTGCCAATGTACATGCCGCATAAGCCACGGACACGGCATTACCACCAATATCTGTCTCTGTTCTCACCCGTTTGGCGACTGAGAACGTCTTTTGAAACAATTTATCAATCGAGGCATCGACGGCTTGATGATCTCGCGAGTCAGAAAATGCTTGCTTTACCTGCCCCAAAATTTGAGGCTCACCCAACACCAGAGAGTCAAGACCGCACGATACGCGCATCAAATGCTTTATTGCAGCTTGTTCTTCATGAACATACAAACTCGGCATTAAATCTTCGCGGCTCACTTGATGAAATTGAGCAAGCCAATCGATCAGCTTGTTTCGCGCTCCTTGCTTAACATCGCAGTACAACTCTGTTCGGTTACAGGTTGAAACAATCACACTGCCGTTAACCGCTTCGTGCTCTCTAAGTTGCTCGAGTGCAGGGCCGAGTTTATCCGGACCAAACGCCACCTTCTCTCGCAAGTCGACAGACGCTGTATTGTGATTAATTCCAATAGCAAGCAAGGACATCTAACGTGGTATCTCTGGGATAGGTTATAAAATAGGTCCAGAATTTTACTGTAAGCACGCATTTATTGAAAGGGTAAGCCGGATTTGTTTTCCTAAGTGCGACTTTTCAATGCTATAGTTGTGAGCGATTCCCGATGAAACAGATTAATAAGCCATCAAACATGACGTTACGCTCCTTTATTCTTTTTTTCTTGTCGAGCTTACTGCTCGCTGGTTGTTCGTCCGTTCCAGAAAGTGTTACCAGCGTTGAATGGCAAGCTCATGAGCAGCGACTCGAAACCATCCAAGATTTTCAAGCAACGGGGAAACTTGGTTATATTGGCCCAGACCAAAGACAAAATTTAAACTTCTACTGGAAACATTCTTCAGCACTAAGCCAGTTGCGTTTAACAACGATTCTCGGACAAACGGCATTAAAGCTCACCATCACCCCACAAGGCGCCACAGTAGAAACTTACGACGATCAGGTCCTTTCTTCTCGCAGTGCTAACCAGCTGATTTACCGTCTTACAGGGTTGATGATGCCCGTCGAACACATGCCTGACTGGCTATTAGGTCTACCGACCGATGCCGACAAATTCCAACTGTCTCCAACCAATACACTGCAAGCGTTAAACAAACAAATTGGTTTAAATGATTGGAGTATTGCTTATCAACGATATGGCGACGTTCAATGGCATGAACAGTCTCTCCCTCTGCCAAATAAGCTGAAACTCACCACAGCTGATGTCAAAATAAATCTAGTGATCACAAAATGGAACATCACCCAATGATTGAACTTTCAACACGCTGGCCATCACCAGCGAAATTGAATCTCTTTCTATATATCAACGGCCGTACAGAGAATGGCTACCACGAGTTACAAACCTTATTCCAATTCGTCGATCACGGCGATGAGCTCACCATTCAAGCGAACCATTCTGGTGATATTACGATTTCTCCAGACATAGAAGGTGTGCCCCTTCAAGACAATTTAATTTGGAAAGCAGCAACCGCGCTTCAAACTTACTCAAACTGCCCTTTTGGCGCGCATATTGAGCTACAGAAAGTGCTGCCTATGGGTGGAGGCATTGGTGGGGGCTCATCGAATGCAGCTACAGCATTAGTGGCACTGAATTACTTATGGCAACTGAATCTAACTGACGACGAACTGGCTGAAATAGGTTTAAAACTAGGCGCAGACGTGCCCGTATTTGTGCGCGGATTTGCAGCTTTTGCTGAAGGTGTTGGTGAAAAACTCTCTCCTGCTTATCCCGAAGAAAAGTGGTATTTAGTCGTCAGACCGAATGTATCTATCGCAACCGTCGACGTTTTTTGTCATCCAGATCTGACGCGAAACACCCCAAAACGAGATCTAGAAACACTTTTAAATACGCCAAGCGTAAACGATTGCGAAAAAATTGTACGAATGCTCTACCCAGAGGTTGATAAGCAACTTTCTTGGCTGCTACAATACGCGCCGTCAAGATTGACGGGGACAGGATCTTGCGTTTTTGCTGAATTTTCGAGCAAATCTGAAGCAGAAACTATCCTTGCACAACTCTCTGATAAAGTCTCGGCATTTATCGCTCAAGGGCGCAATATTTCGCCATTAAAAGAGACTTTGGCTGAATACCAATCAGCCTCACACCGACCTATTTAAACTGGACGCAAACCCGAGGTTTCCACCGTGCCTGATATGAAGCTATTTGCTGGTAACGCAACACCTGAACTAGCCCAACGTATTGCTGATCGTCTTTACATCTCTCTTGGTGATGCATCTGTTTCTCGCTTTTCTGATGGCGAAGTTGCAGTTCAAATCAATGAGAATGTTCGTGGTAGCGATGTTTTCATCATTCAATCCACTTGTGCACCGACTAACGACAACCTAATGGAATTGGTTGTTATGATTGATGCAATGCGCCGTGCTTCAGCAGGCCGTATCACTGCAGTTATCCCTTACTTCGGCTACGCTCGCCAAGACCGTCGTGTACGTTCTGCGCGTGTGCCAATTACTGCAAAAGTTGTTGCTGATTTCCTATCTAACGTTGGTGTTGACCGCGTTCTAACTATCGACCTACACGCAGAGCAAATTCAAGGCTTCTTCGATGTACCTGTAGACAACATCTTCGGCACGCCAGTGCTACTTGAAGATATGCAGGCTCGCGGTCTAGATAACCCTGTAGTGGTATCTCCTGACCTAGGTGGCGTTGTTCGTGCTCGTGCAACAGCAAAAGCACTAGGCGACATCGACATCGCAATCGTAGATAAGCGTCGTCCACGTGCAAACGTTTCTGAAGTAATGAACCTAATCGGTGATGTTGAAGGTCGTGACTGTGTGATCGTTGATGACATGATCGACACAGGTGGCACACTATGTAAAGCAGCTGAAGCACTAAAAGAGCGCGGTGCTAAGCGTGTATTCGCTTACGCTACTCACGCAGTATTCTCAGGCAACGCTGCGGATAACATCAAGAACTCAGTTCTTGACCAAGTTATCGTGACTGACTCTATCTCTCTGTCTAAAGAGATGGCTGCAACAGGTAAAGTGACAACACTAAGCCTATCTCGCATGCTAGCTGAAGCGATTCGTCGTATCAGCAACGAAGAGTCAATCTCTGCAATGTTCAACTAATACGAACATTTCAGTTAAACTGATTTCAAAAGCACCCCTCTTTGGGGTGTTTTTTTATTTGTACTGATAACTAGAAAATCCCTTGGTCGCCCACCGCGAGTTTTCTGTGCTATCATACTGCGCTTTTTGAGATTCCAGAGAGATCCTAACCTTGAGTCAACCAATCAAACTTCTTGTTGGTCTTGCTAATCCAGGACCAGAATACGCCAGAACTCGTCACAATGCGGGCGCTTGGGTTGTAGAAGAATTAGCACGCGTTCACAACGTTACACTGAAGAACGAACCAAAGTTTTTTGGTCTAACAGGGCGCATTATGGTCAATGGCCAGGATCTCCGTTTGCTTATCCCAACCACCTTCATGAATCTATCAGGTAAATCGATCGCAGCGCTTGCGAAATTTTATCAAATTAAACCTGAAGAGATCATGGTTGCTCATGACGAGCTAGACTTACCGCCAGGTGTCGCTAAGTTTAAAAAAGGTGGGGGGCACGGTGGACACAACGGTCTGCGTGACACCATTAGCAAACTGGGCAATAACAAAGATTTTTATCGTCTTCGTATTGGCATTGGTCATCCGGGACACAAAGATAAAGTGGCGGGTTTTGTATTAGGTAAAGCGCCAGCTAAAGAGCAAGAGCTTTTAGATGCAGCAGCTGATGAGGCTGTTCGTTGTCTAGATATCCTGATTAAGGATGGCCTATCTAAAGCACAAAATCGCCTCCACACGTTCAAAGCTGAATAAGGTTACTATCATGGGTTTTAAATGTGGCATCGTTGGTCTACCTAACGTAGGTAAATCAACTCTGTTCAACGCACTAACTAAAGCGGGTATCGAAGCAGCAAACTTCCCGTTCTGTACCATTGAACCAAACACTGGTGTGGTTCCTGTGCCGGATCTACGTCTAGACGCACTAGCTAAGATCGTTAACCCACAGAGAGTTCTTCCAACGACGATGGAGTTCGTGGACATCGCAGGTCTTGTTGCTGGTGCATCACGTGGTGAAGGTTTAGGTAACAAATTCCTAGCTAACATCCGTGAAACAGACGCGATTGGCCACGTTGTACGTTGTTTTGAAAACGAAAACATTGTTCATGTTTCAGGTAAAGTTTCACCTATCGAAGATATCGAAGTGATCAACCTCGAACTTGCAATGGCTGACCTAGATTCTTGTGAGCGAGCGATTCAACGTAACGCGAAGAAGGCAAAAGGCGGCGATAAAGACGCAAAATTTGAACTAACCGTACTAGAGAAACTGTTACCAGTACTAACTGAAGGCGGCATGGCACGCACAGTTGAGCTATCTAAAGAAGAGTTAGCAGCGATCGGCTACTTAAACTTCCTAACACTGAAGCCAACTATGTACATTGCAAACGTAAACGAAGATGGCTTCGAAAATAACCCATATCTAGATGCGGTTCGTGAGTTCGCTGAAAAAGAAAACAATGTCGTTGTACCTGTATGTGCAGCTATCGAATCTGAACTATCTGAACTGGAAGATGAAGATCGCGAAGAATTCCTAGCAGATATGGGGATCGAGGAGCCGGGCCTAAACCGTGTAATTCGCTCTGGTTACGAACTACTGACTCTACACACCTACTTCACAGCAGGTGTTAAAGAAGTACGTGCTTGGACAATCCCTGTTGGTGCAACTGCACCTCAGGCGGCAGGTAAGATCCACACTGACTTCGAGAAAGGCTTTATTCGTGCAGAAGTAGTCGGTTACGACGATTTCATCCAATTCAATGGTGAAAATGGCGCAAAAGACGCAGGTAAATGGCGTCTAGAAGGTAAAGACTACATCGTAAAAGATGGTGATGTTGTACACTTCCGCTTCAATGTTTAATTAAATGAATGAATTCTAAAC
>NZ_WXWS01000021.1:0-9708 GCF_009904715.1 Vibrio sp. V42_P2S4T144
ATAGATAGCTTGCGCTTTTCGCCCTAATTCATCATATTGCCATCGCCAAGTTCTACCTGTGGGGCTTATTTTCTCGAGTAAGTTACCCTGCTCGTCATGCAAGAAAGACCATTGATGATCTAACGAGTCAGAATAAGAAGAGTGATTTCCTTGATAATGGAAGCGATAGTCATAAATTCCTGCGTCCCCAACGTTTCTGATGCATTTCGCTTTTGCACCTTCGCCATCCCATTCAAAATAATGAGTAAAGCCAGTTGGTCGTACACGTTTAACAATTAAATGCCCGCGGTATTGATACTGTTCCTTTAAGCCTAAATGATTAGTTGCACTGACCAAATCATCGTGCTCATCATAGGTATAAGTTGTCAGAACTTTTTGGGACTTTGCATTTAGCAGTTCTACAAGGCGTCCTTGCTTATCATATTGACATTCAAGAACCGGACGCTTGTTGTATGCAATCTCGATCAATCGATGGTTTCGAGAATACTGCAGTTGAAACGTTGAAAACGTGCCATTTCTGACTTGTTTAACAACCCAACGATCATCTTTCTGTTCAAATCGATATTGATGCCCACTAGCGAGCGTCACGATCCGAGTTGCTGAATTTAGGAAATAACAGCTCGCACCAGCGTATATCTGGTAACTTGTTGCTCCAATATCTACTGGCTCAAATTCTGTGATATCGGCCTTATCGTCAACAAACTCCCAAGCGATAACATTGTCTTTCTCGTCCGTCTTTTCGCGTAATTCAAACTGAAATGCATGTCGCCAACCAAAGCCCATTCCATGATTTACATCCGACTGCGAAGAGCGGTAAGTACGCTGCCAAGTAGTACCTTGTTGTAGCTCGATATCATAGAGTTCGAGAATTTCTTCACCCGTCACAAGTGATACAGGATCACCGGCTTTCTCATGTTTTTCGCTGCTTTGTTGCTGAGGCTTGGCGGATGCAGCACTTCTGCCACTCTTTTTATTCGACTTCCCCTTTCCCTTCGATGGTTTTGCATTGACGGTATTTTGAGTCGGTGGAGGCGTAACCGCTGACGAGAGTGCGTAGTTTTCGCCGGTAGGTACAATTCGAGCGACATGCAAATCACCGTTCACCAAAGCATTGGCAAACGTTGAATTATAGTGTTGGGAAGTAAGCTCACCGTCAGGTATGTTTGGCTTGAATTGACCAATCGTATAGAACAAGTCCTCGACAGAGCGAAGGTCAAGCTCACCAAAGCTCTCAAGAAACTCTATTGCCTCTTGTTTGGTCACGAATGTTTTAGGTTCGCCGCTAGTAAGTAACTGACCAGAGAAGTGATAACTTTCGCCAAAGCGATTCGTGATAGGAATGACGAATTGAGGGATCATAGCCGTAACGTGTTTGTCCTTTTCTTACCTTGCCGCATCATTTAATGCTCGTTTCGCTCTTTTTATTTGTGAGAGCAAGATGCCTTAATCAAACATCCTCCGATAGAGATTCCTCTGTATGCGTAGACTGAATGTATTGATGGCAATTTTCACGTATGCAACTCTTTGAATTTCTGAGCGCAGCGTACTTTAACGGGACGATGAATCCTGAGTAAATGAACAATACCGTGAGTGAGACTAATGTCTCATCGTGACGCGATTTTTTTACATGTTTCTTACTTAACTATGATTTTCTGCCCAGTTACGTAAATTCACTCAATAAGTTGCATCAAGTATCACCACTGCGACTCAACGCTTCATATTTGAGACAAAACAGCAACAAAAAAACCGCCTATTACGGCGGTTTTGCTTAAAGAATACTGATTAAAGGTTTGGACCTGTCGATGGTCTGTGTGGTTGGTTATTGAGCAGTTGCTGCATCCCTTGAAACATTCGCATAAACCACACCAAGATGGCTAATGCAGCAAACACCATCCCTACCCAAGGAATAAAGTAAGCGATGGTTTCAAGCAAAGTACTATGCAACCAATAATCACTCACGCCAACGAGTACACCGTTAGAAGTCGCGACGGTGACGATCAACACAACAAAAAACGTCAGGTAGAGAAAGAAGGTGCGAATTAAACCGTAGTAATGAGAAATCACTACGTCGCTGTCTTCTCCCTTATCTAATCGGTAACCCGCATAGATAATTGCGATAACGCCTGAGATCAGAAACGTAAACGGGGTCAGACAGCTCAGGATGTACGCAACCCAAATCCCGTTATGAGGTTTGTTCATTCGCTTTCGCTCCTTTTACTTCCGTTTGTGCCGTATCTGTTTCACCCATCGCTTCTTTGGACTTCACTTCCTCATACCAAAGATCGTGATGCTCTTTCGCCCATGTTTCATCAACTTCACCTGTCACCATGCCTTCTAGCGCACCTTCCATACCGAATAGACCAATATAGATGTGGAAGATAAAGCCACAGATTAGAATCAGCGCCGAAATCGCATGAACTAAGTTAGAAAGCTCCATGTCACGGCGAGTTTGGCCAAAGATAGGAAAGTCCAGAACTAAGCCACTCACTGCCGCGATAGCACCAAAGAAGATTAACAACCAATAGATTGCCTTCTCACCACCGTTTGAGAAACCAGCTGACGGATGTGTGCCTTTGTGTTTACCAACCATGCCGCCCATTTTCATAAACCAACGAACATCTGTCATGTTTGGAATCGACTTGCGCCACCATTTAAAGAGCACGAGCATCAGTAAAATGAAGAACAATGGTCCCATGTAATTGTGGTACTGCTTCGCCAACATGACGATAAAGCCCCAGAACTCAGTAGGAACGTACGGTTTTAAGAAGTGCTTACCGTAAACCAGCATCAAACCACTGAATGCCAGCGTTAAGAATGTAAACGCCATACTCCAGTGAAGCGCGCGGTCTAAACGAGACCAACGCTTCATTTTTTTACCAGTACGCGGCTTGCTAAGCATCAAAGGACCAACGAATACGTAAGCCATGATTACCATTGCAATACTGCCGAAAATCGCGACAGCACCAGCAGGAGACATCCATTTTTCTTTTAGAATGTACCAAGTCTCACCAGGTTTACTGATCAATACGCCATGTTCTGGCGATTGAGACGTGGTGTAGCCTTCTTGCCCCTCTCTGACTTCGCGCCAATAGTCTGCCCCGGCGAGTTGCGTGATCTCCTGTTGAATAACTTTAGAAGATTGTCCCTCTGCTGAAGCAGGCATTGCAAAAGTCAGCAGCAATGCCGTCATCATTGACAACATTGCTAGAGATGCACGTTTAAGCGTGTTTAACATGTGCCTCTCCTTACTTAGCTTTTCGTCGCATCGTAAGAAAGATCGTTTCCGTCTGTCCAACCTGCGTTTTTCGCGCCGCGTTCTACCACACGTTGACGGAAAATGTCAGAGACTTTCTCTGCGTCACCCGCAAGCAGCGCTTTGGTTGAACAAAGCGATGCACACATCGGTAACTTGCCTTCTGCGATACGGTTCGCACCGTACTTTTGGCGTTCTTCCTCAGAGCCAGGCTCTGTTTCTGGGCCGCCCGCGCAGAAAGTACATTTATCCATTTTGCCACGTTCACCAAACGCCTCTTGTTTAGGAAATTGAGGTGCGCCAAACGGACAAGCAAACAAACAGTAACCACAACCGATACACAGATCTTTATTGTGAAGAACGATGCCGTCTTCAGTATGTTCGAAACAATCAGCTGGACAAACTGCCATACAAGGCGCATCGGTACAGTGCATACAAGCAACAGAGATAGAGTTTTCACCAGCTTCACCGTCGTTTAGTGTTACCACGCGGCGACGCTGAATGCCCCATTCAAGCGCATCGTCGTTTTCGTTCTTACATGCAGTAACACAGCCGTTACACTCGATACAGCGCTTGGTGTCACATAGAAATTTCATTCGTGCCATTGTCAGACTCCTTACGCTTTACGAATGTTACATAGGGTTACTTTGGTTTCCTGCATCAAGGTAACCGGGTCGTAACCGTAAGTGGTTGCCGTGTTGGCCGATTCGCCAACAACGTAAGGCTGTGTACCTTCTGGGTATTTAGGACGTAGGTCTTCACCTTCGAACTTACCGCCAAAGTGGAACGGAATGAACGCCAAACCAGGTTTCACACGACGTGTTACCATCGCTTTCACCTTGATTCGTCCCTTCTCTGCACCTTCTACCCAAACATCATCACCATCTCTGAAACCAAGGTCGTTCGCGTCTTTCGGATTTACTTCGACAAACATTTCTTGTTGAAGCTCGGCAAGCCATGGGTTTGAACGCGTTTCTTCACCACCACCTTCGTATTCAACCAGACGACCAGAAGTCAGAACGATTGGGTACTCGCCCGATTTGTCTTGCTCTTGAATGGATTTATACAACGTAGGTACACGGAAGATTGCATCTTTGTCTTCCCAAGTTGGGTAGTCCGTTACAAGGTCACGACGTGGTGTGTAAAGTGGTTCACGATGCAGTGGCACACGGTCTGGGAACGTCCAAACAATCGCACGCGCTTTCGCGTTACCAAATGGAATACAACCGTGCTTGATCGCGACACGCTGAATACCGCCAGAAAGGTCAGTCTTCCAGTTTTTACCCTCTGCTGCCACTTTCTCTTCAGCAGTTAAGTCGTCCCACCAACCAAGTTGTTTCAACAACTTGTCAGTGAACTCTGGGTAACCGTCTTTGATTTCACAGCCTTTCGAATAACTGTCTTCTGCAAGAAGGCTCTTGCCTTCAAATTCCACACCAAAGCGCGTACGGAAGTTACCGCCACCTTCTGCAACCGTCTTAGACGTATCGTACAGAATGTGTGTACCTGGGTGTTTCATTTCTGGTGTGCCCCAGCATGGCCAAGGTAGACCATATGTTTCACCGTTGACAGGACCACCTTCCGCTTCCAATGTGGTTTTGTGGAACGTATGCCAGTTTTGTTGGTGCGCTTTCAAACGCTCTGGGCTTTGGCCTGTGTAACCAATCGTCCACATGCCTTTGTTGAATTCACGCGTTAGGTCTTCAATCACCGGCTGGTTGTTTTCAACACGGATGTTTTTGAACAGAAGATCGGAATAGCCCAGTTTCTTCGAAAGCAGGTACATGATTTCGTGGTCTGGTTTTGATTCAAACAAAGGTTCAATCACCTGATCACGCCATTGTAGGGAACGGTTAGATGCGGTAACGCTGCCGTGTGTTTCAAACTGTGTTGTTGCAGGAAGCAGGTAAACGCCGTCGGTACGGTCGTTCATTACCGCAGCAACCGTTGGGTAAGGGTCCACAATCACCATCATGTCCAACTTCTGCATCGCTTTTTTCATCTCAACACCACGTGTTTGAGAGTTCACTGCGTGTCCCCAGTAGAACATTGCACGGATGTTTTCGCGCTGACGAATGTTGTCTTTGTTTTCCAGTACACCATCAACCCAACGAGATACAGGAATACCTGCACTGTGCATTGGTTTCTGACCGCTGTAAGCGTTGTCATCGAAACGACCTTTGATCCATTCGTAATCGATTTCCCACACTTTTGACCAATGACGCCAAGCGCCTTCAGAAAGGCCGTAGTAGCCCGGTAGCGTGTCAGAAAGTACGCCAAGGTCGGTTGCGCCTTGTACGTTATCGTGACCACGGAAGATGTTTGCGCCGCCGCCTGATTTACCAATGTTACCAAGCGCTAGCTCAAGCACACAGTAAGCACGTGTGTTGTTGTTACCAGTAGTATGCTGAGTACCACCCATACACCAAACAATACAGCCTGGGCGATTTTCAGAAAGCAGTTTTGCTGTTTGGTAAACGTCTTCTTCTCTTACGCCTGTTACGCGCTCAACTTCTGCTGGCGTCCATTTCGCCACTTCAGCACGGATCTCATCCATACCGAATACACGTTGACGGATGAACTCTTTATCTTCCCATTGGTTTTCGAAGATGTGCCACAACACACCCCAAATGAATGCTACGTCAGAACCAGGACGAAGTGATACATAGTGATCCGATTTTGCTGCCGTACGTGTACGACGAGGATCCGCTACGACGATCTTACAGTTGTTCTTCTCTTTCGCGATCAGAATGTGCTGCATCGCCACTGGGTGTGCTTCAGCTGGGTTTGAACCAATGAACAGCATCGACTTACAGTTGTGCATGTCATTGAAAGAGTTGGTCATCGCACCGTAACCCCAAGTGTTTGCTACACCCGCCACGGTTGTTGAGTGACAAATACGCGCTTGGTGGTCAACGTTGTTAGTGCCCCAAAGTGATGCCATTTTGCGGAACAAGTACGCTTGTTCGTTGCTGTGCTTTGCGCTTCCCAAGAAGTAAACCGAATCAGGGCCAGACTCTTTGCGGATGTCCATCACCTTGTTACCGATTTCTTCGATCGCTTGATCCCAAGAAAGCTTTTTCCACTTACCTTTTTCAAGCTTCATTGGGTATTTAAGACGGCGCTCACCGTGGCCATGTTCACGTAGTGCTGCGCCTTTTGCACAGTGACCACCGGCGTTAAATGGGTGGTCGAATGCAGGCTCTTGACCCGTCCAAACACCATTTTGAACTTCTGCGTAAATACCACAACCCACTGAACAGTGAGAACAGATAGTACGTTTTACTTCTGTTTTCGCTTCTGGATCGACTGATTTTGCTTGCGCTTTTTTCATCATTCCCGATGCGAATAGACTAGCACCAACCACTGCACCACCAGCGGCAAGCGAAGTGTTTTTCATGAATGCACGACGAGATACGCCAAGCTGGTTCGTTTCTTTGCTCACACTGTCGGAGCGTTTGACAAGTTTCATCCGTTATCTCCTAAAGTGTGTCGTAGTAATCGCGAATGTGTTGTGTTTCACGATACCCTTTCTTCTTCACGTCTTTTTCAGAAGGCTCAACCGTTTCTGAAGCAACGGCCACTTTCGTGGTTCCCGCAACAACAGCACCGGCAACGGCAGCGGTTGTGAAGCCTTTTAGGAGATCCCTACGGCTCGTGTTTATTTCTTTATTATCTTTCATCATTGCTTCCTTACCTTACGGTAGATCTTTGGAGACTCATGCCTCTCTATCGATATGACCAAGTACTGCTCGATTACTCGTAATCAGTGACGTTTTTCACATCAATTTTTAATTTGTTCTTACTGCTTTTGGTGTTCACGCTAAAGCGCACTTGCTCTAACGTTAAAAACGCGTCGCAAAGCTGTGCAGCTGGCTTGTAGAAGTTCACGCTTTCTGCGCTCTCTAGTTGGCGCGTAAAAGATTGGAACCAAGGGGCGATGTGTTTGTTAAACACCGCTTGTTGAAGTTCTTCCTCTTCACCTGTCAGCATTGCCATCACTTCGCACAGTGCAGAAATATGGTCTTCAGGCTCTTTCACGTTCTCTTCTCGTTCGATGCCTAAAAGATCCAAATCGCGACGAATTTCCGCTAACGGTTTTTCCATCATCGAGCCAGTGCGATGCCAAGATCCGAATGGCACAACTTCACCACGTCCAATGCCAATAAACAGATCTTGATATTCTTCTTCTAACGCTTCTCGCTGCGCTTCGTTCGCGGCTTGTTGCAGTGCGAGCCAAGCTTTTTGCATCGCGCTCTCAGACGGTTCAATTTCTAGCGATTTCAGGAACGCCAGCATTTCATCACTAGGCGCACTACGAAAAAGTGCAGATAGAACGAGATAAATGTCTGTTCTCAGTGTTTGTTCTTGTTGTGTGTCCACTTCGAGCTCCTAGTATTTTAATTGTTTCATTGGGTCTTCTGCCATCGACTCAAACATGTCGATCACACGGCAGTCTTCACACATCGCGATACGATTGATCGCCGCTTCATCAGAGAAATGAGAGTGACCGCGTAACTTGTTTTGTAGCATGTCGATCATCGATTGCGGAGCAAAGGGCTTGTGACAACGAATGCACTCGGCTGCCTTTTCTTCATGAATCACAACCGCTTTCTGGCGTTCTTCTTTCACCCAGTTCATACGAGGAGTAAGCGTCAGCACTTTCTCTGGACACGCTTTCTCGCACAGCCCACATTGAATGCAGTCTTGCTCGACGAATTTAAGCGACGGAGATCGACCGTCCGTATGCAATGCACGTGTTGGACACACCGCCACACAGCTCATACACAACGTACAACCTTTACTTTCACAAGAGACTGTGCCGTAAGGTGCGTTCGCTGGAAGTTCAACAATGTTCTCAACTGGAATACGTGATGCGGACAACGCATCCAACGCCGTAAATAGACGCTGACGTTTGTTGCCTTGCAAGTCTCCTAATGCCAAATCAAAAGACTCGGTACAAAGTGTCGGAGCACCTTCACGTAGTGACTCTAGATACAGAATGTCGATGGTTTCTTTGGCGATACCAAGCTGACCGAGCAGCTCTTGAGCAATACCTACCTACTTCGCTATTAAGCACACGAATAATGGTTTGAGGCATAAAACGTGAAGCCGCAAACAGCACCTGAGTAGCACCATTCACAAGCGCGGCGAACCAAGTATCAATACCAACCGAAGGCAGTTCTTCCACCACAATTGGAATCACATTATCTGGCAGTGCTTTTAGTGCCATCACGTTGTAGCTCTCGTGGCGAGAACTGCAAATCAATACGATAGGATCTAAACCACCCGCTTGCTCATAGTTGGCGAGCGTACGTTCAATAAACTTTTGCGTATCTTCAGGGTTTGGCAGTGCGTAATGAATCGCTTCTGTCGGACACGCTGTAGCACAAGTCCCCACGCCTTGACATAGGTATGGGTTGATCTCGATGCGATGGCCCGTTCTGTCGCTGCCTTCACTCGATAGTGCCCCTGCCGGACAAGCATCCACACACCGTTCGCAACCTTTTACGCCACGAGAGCTGTGTGCACATAAATCGGTATCTAAACGGAAGAATTTCGGTTTATCGAACGTCCCCATTAAGGTTGGAATCTCTTCCAACGCTTCAGCCAGTTTCGGATAGCCACGACCTACTGGGTAGTAGCCCGGTACTGGGACTTCTTCCGACATGCAGCTGTTAAGGCAAAGATCGAGTACGATATCGAAACAATCGCTATTGATCGCGACCTTGGCAAGATTGTTGGTCGAACCATGATTTTCAATCAGAACTTCAAACGTACCTAAGAACCCTGAAACCTGAACCGAATTGGCGTAATAAAGCTCGGGATTTGTGCCCTTTTCGCCATCGGTAGAAAGCAGCGTTAGGCTGTTCATTTGCGACAATTGCGCTGCCGCACTTTCGATGATTGCTGTTGGGCCCACAATCAAAGTATTACCGCCGCTTTCATAGCTTACGGTTGGTGGAATAAGATTGGTCAACTCTACGGTATTTTCGAAAGCGTACAGCCTCGCTTTACCGTTATTGGAAGTTGCTTGTTCTAATAATTGTTTCAGCATTGCTCAATTCCATTTATGAACATGGATAGTCTTTTCCATCTCTTAGTGTAGTTAGCGCCGGAGATTCTGCTGATTAACTTATCAATGAGCATTCTTATTCCGCCATCTATAGGCGATGAATACTACGCAGTGCGTCCGTACTAACTTCAATCAGATTGGTATTGAGCAACAGATAGCAAGTGTCATACCAATAAAATATCAACTAAAAATCAATAGGTTATCAATTTTACTGACAAATAGTAGGGATAAAAAAACCGGTTGAGACATTTTGTCTCAGCCGGCTCATTGAGTGTTTAGTCAAAATGTACCTATTCTTTGTGTGGTATATTTTGTCTCACCTCGTTAGGCTGTGATTCTTCAGCAAAAGTATCACTTTCGCCAGGAACTGTATTTATAT
>NZ_WXWS01000365.1:0-9787 GCF_009904715.1 Vibrio sp. V42_P2S4T144
ATAACAAAACAACCAAACTTAAATAACGAAATGATATTTAAGTTTTGGCTAATGATAAACGCTATCTGATAAAAATAATAAAGACGGACAGCAGAAATTTACTAAGTCAAACCTTTACCTTCAGGTAAAGGTAATGCTTGGGTTATTTGCTAATTATTCGGGGGGTATGGTAAGTGATAGAACTTCTATGCTCTTTTCTTTGCTTCTTTAATTCATACAGCAGTACTTAGAAATAACAACGATCAAAGTAGTGCTTTGAAAGTTTCTCAACATTTGCACTGAGAAACTCAAAATAATGAAGGGTAGAAAATGGATGTGTCAGGCCAACTAAACTCAGAAAGGGTCGACTCGAGTTCACGAAAAATTCGTAGTTTTTCCTGCTATGAAAAATCTGACGAAGTATTTCACTCAGACCAGTCTCACATTGTTGTCGTTCACAATGGTCAGCTTCGAGTTCAAACAGGTGATTGCACAATCGATGTTGCTGCAGAAAATGGGGTATTTCTATCTCAAGGGGATTACTTGTTAGAGTACTCTCCGCTAGATGGGGCATACAAAGCGTCGATTATTGCTTACGACAATGAACTCGTTAGTCAGTTGCTGCAAAAACACAGTGATCTCTTGATGATGCTGCCTAAGGTAGACAAAGTTTGTTCTGGTTTGTTTACTTTTGGTTTGAACATACTCGTTGAACAAGTGCTTTCTAGCATGCAGACGCTTGAGCAACAAGCGTACCCTGATGCCATTATGTGCCTAAAATACGAAGAACTACTCATTCTCTTGCTACACAGCAAAGGAGGAGAATCACTGTATGCGTTGCTGTCACAACAAACAAACCGTACGTCGGAACGGTTACGTCGATTTATGGAACAGCATTACTTAAAAGAATGGAAGTTGACAGACTACGCGCAGGAGTTTGGTGCCAGCTTAACCACTTTTAAAGAGCTTTTTAATGAGCACTATGGCATTTCTCCAAGAGCTTGGATCAGTGAGCGTCGACTACTGCATGCTCATAAACTGCTGTTGACGAGCAAGATGAGCATCGTAGATGTGGCGATGGAGGCAGGGTTTTCCAGTCAGTCTTACTTTACGCAGAGTTACCGTCGTCGTTTTGGAACGACCCCAAGCCGCGTACGTTCGGGAGACGATCAAGTGGCTATCGCGAAATGAAATGACTTGGGACTAAAATTTTCTGACTAATTTTGAAAGTCACTCACCAGTGTAAATTCTATTATGTATCGTGTAACAACGAACGATTAAAAATTATTACATCTCTTTCTTTCTGGATTGTTCGAAAGGGGTGCGGAGACGAACATAAATGAAAAAGCAGCATTGGCGACGCCGTTCGCTTTTTCCAGACAGCATAGTGACACAGCGGAAAGTGACTGTTTTACAAAGAGGAGCTCGTTATGAAAGCGCCTCGAAACCTACGCAGGATCTCAATGTTGTGCACGTCAATCACCGACAATTGTTGAGTGAAGGCGTCATAAATTATGAGCAGTTATCTTTACTTCAACGCTTGTTGGATAGAAATGTCGTCGATAGCCTATGCGCTAGCCAGTTAGTTAAAACGTATCAAAAACTTGGTGCTTCGATAGACCGGTTTGCCATGCGTTTATTTTTGGAGATTGGATCGCAGCTCAGTGATAGCAGCACAATCACAACGTTCGAACAAAGGCTGGACTACATCAACTCTCGTCTGGGCTTTCGCTTTAATTTGGCTGTCCCAAAAACGTTGATGCTTTGTTTCCATTTATCACTCAACGAGTGGATTAACCGACAAGTCGATCAAAGTGCTCTTCATGCTTCGATTAAAGTTGAACAACTTATCAATCAACTCGATATTCAGAAGGAATATTGGTCGAAGCTATCAGGGGAAGACACCAGTGCCGTCTTTGTTCAACAGCAACTCGATCTTATTAAGAGCCAGCAGCATCAACTTAAAAAGCAACTTGGGACGTTAAGCGAACAACAGTTGCAAGTGATTGAATGTCATCGTTTGTTAATTGAGAAGTGGCAACCGTCTTTAGACGAGCTGAAAGGGTTCGCGGAGTACACCTCTACAACCGAACAATTTATTTCTGAGTGGAAAAATTGGTGTTCGGAAGTGCGACTTGAAGCCCCCGAGCTGAACGAAGTTTGGGATGCATGCGATGTGGTTTACAACGACCAAAATGCGGTTGCGAAAGTATGGCAATGGTTCAAGAACATGCAAACTGTTGGTGATATCGATCACTACTATTTTGATACTCAAAGTGGTCAGTGCGGCCAGGCTTGCAATCACCTCAGCCAGATCTAAATAGGGCGTTAAATGTTAGATAAGATGATGAAATCTTTAGCGGAAGCGCTAAAGGTAGGGGATTTTATTGCCTCAGAAAATGGTTCTTACAACATCGAGGTTGACCAGTTATCACTGACCATCAAGCAACATGCGTCATGGATTTTATGGGAAGCGACGTTACCCTTCCAGTTTAAAGAGCATCTAGATTATCAACAAGAACAAGCGTTACAACGTTGCATGCAGCTCTCATTAAAAACCATTCGTGAGGATGGCGGCGTACTGACAACCAATGATGATCAGCAATTGATTTTGCAAAGTAAAGTAAGGGTTGAGGACTGTTCGGTGGAACGGTTCTCTGCTTTGCTTTCTAAGCACGTCAATCTATGTGAGCGTTACATTGCATTATTGGAACAAGAACGCGTGAACCACACAATCAACCATACAGTGTGGTTACCATGATGCTAAAAATCTTTCCCAACATTAGGCGTGCTGCAACAAAGGCATTGTTATGCGCAGTGAGTGTTGTTCCTTTGGGATACGCGCAAGCAACAGACTTACACTGGCCCGAACAACCGTTCCGCTACTATGCAGATAATGACTCATTAAAAGAGTTGTTGAATAACTTCGGTGCAAATTATCGTGTCTCGGTTTCTGTTAGTGACAAAGTCAACGATCGAGTGAATGGGCGTTTTACCCCTGAAGATCCGGCGGAATTCCTCGATTACTTATCGCAAGTGTACAACTTGATGTGGTATTTCGATGGAGCCGTCTTACATGTCTATAAGGCGACAGAAACTCGCTCACGTTTACTTCAATTGGAATTACTTACGGCTAGAGAGCTACGCAGTACGTTAATTTCCACCGGCGTTTGGGATTCTCGTTATGGTTGGAGAGCGGCTGAGAGCAAAGGGTTAGTCTATCTTGCGGGTCCTCCACGTTATGTCGACTTAGTGGTACAAACGGCGGAGGCATTGGAAACGCGCTTGCTGCAGAAATCGAATTCAACCGACGAATTATTCGTTGAGATAATTCCTTTGAAGTACGCTTCTGCAACGGATAGAGAAATTGCATATCGAGATCAGACAATTACGGTCCCTGGCATCGCATCGGTGTTAAAACGGGTCGTGTCTGGTGTTCAAACGCAAGTGGCGAGTGCGTCTAGCAAAGAAGTTACCAGTTCAGATAAGCCTGTAAAAAGTAATAAAACCGCCTCAGTTCATGGTGGCGCAACAGTTGAAGCAGAGCCGGGTCTTAATGCGATTATCGTTCGTGATACTCAAGCACGATTACCGCTCTATCGTAAACTGGTCGCGCAATTAGACCAGCCGCAATCAAGAATTGAAGTCGCGCTATCGATTGTCGATATCAGTGCCAACGATTTAAGTCAGTTAGGCGTGGATTGGCGAGCGGGAGTGTCTGTCGGAAACAACCGCATTGTCGATATCAAAACAACAGGGGATGTGAATTCGGGGGATGTGACGCTCGGCAGTGGACAGAACTTTAAGTCCTTGCTTGATTCAACCAACCTAAATTACTTGCTGGCTCAAATTCGTTTATTGGAATCCAAAGGCAGTGCTCAAGTGGTTTCAAGACCAACATTGTTAACTCAGGAAAATGTCGAAGCGGTACTGAACAACAGCAGCACTTTTTACGTCAAGCTGGTTGGTAAAGAAACCGCAGCGCTGGAAGAGGTCACGTATGGCACGTTACTGAGAATTGTCCCACGTATCGTTGGTGATAGATTTGCTGCACGACCTGAAATTAACCTGAGCCTTCATCTCGAAGACGGTGCAAAGATCGCTGATGGTGGCGTCGATGATCTTCCTTCCGTTCGTAAAACTGAAATCAGCACCTTAGCGACGGTTAAACAAGGGCAAAGCTTACTTATCGGTGGTGTGTACCGAGATGAAGTGAGCCATCAGTTACGTAAAGTGCCATTGCTAGGAGACATCCCATATTTAGGCGCGCTGTTTAGAAGTAATACCAACACTAAGCGCCGCACAGTACGAATGTTTATTTTAGAACCTCGAATTGTTGTGGATGGTATTGGCGATAGTGTGTTGATTGGCAACGAATATGACTTGCGACCAAGTATCGGCAAGCTTAACAACATCTCCAACAATAGCGCTGAATTTAAATCGGTAGTGGAAGTATATAGCTGCACATCGAGGGTTCAAGCCGAGCGCTATCAACAAGACTTATTGTCACAGCAAAAGTCGTCTCAATTAACGCAGTGCCAATTACCAACAGGGCAAAAGGGTTGGCGGGTGAAAGTATTGGAATGTGATGACTCACAAAGTGAGTGTGTGCGCCCTTCAGAGGAGTCTTAACCGCGATGCAGCAATGGAAAATTCGTATTTTATCAGGCGTGCATACCGGAGTAGAAGTCACCTTACCTGAAGGTGCTCTCGTGCTTGGCAGTGACGACTTTATTGCTGATCTTGTACTGTCTGATGCTGGGGTCGAAGCGAACCATTTCACCCTCGTTTGCCAGCAAGACTCGGTCATTTTACGAGGTTGCGAAGAGGCAAATATTAACAGTGAAGACATCGCTGTTGCAGGTGATGGTATCGAGTTGTCACGCCATGCTGTTGTCTCGGTCGGCGTTGTGAAGTTCGCTCTGGGATACGCGGAAGATGCGTTAATTGTGAGTAACGTCAGCGACGAATCTAGCCAACAGAATACACCTGTGGTTGCTGTGCAACGCTCTAGCTGGAAAAAAACAACGCTCATCGCTTTGCTTTGTAGTTTTGTCCCGAGTGTCATTTTTGCCGGTATGTGGTACAGCCAAGCTAACGGAAACAACAATGAAATTGTTACAGAAGCAGAACCCATTGTTTTGGTACGTAACATCTTAGGCGAGCTCAAACTTAGCGACGTTCGCGTGGAATGGAATGCCGCCGCACGCCAAGCAGTCTTAGAGGGCTATGTTGAAGACCGAACACAGAAACTCGATCTGCTTGGTCGAATTGATGTATTGGGCATCAATTACAAAAGTGACTTAAGAACGATGGAAGAAATCCGTCGCGGGGTTCGATTTATTTTGCGCAACCTCGGCTATCACCAAGTGAAAGTCGAAAATGGCGATGAGACCGGCACACTGCTGCTGACGGGCTATATCGATGATGCCAGTCGTTGGAACCAAGTTGAACAAATCTTGGAGCGAGACGTGCCTGGTCTTGTTGCGTGGAAGGTCGAACTGCAGCGAGCGGGTGCCTACATGGATACGCTAAAAGCGTTATTGACGGATGCGGAGCTACTGAAAAAAGTCCAGTTGGTCACCAGCGGTGATCGCATCGAAGTTCGTGGTGAGCTTGATGATATCGAAACGACTCGATTTTACGGTGTGACCCGAGACTTCCGGGAACAATATGGTGAGAAACCGTACTTAGTTTTGAAATCCATACCTAAGGTGAGTAAAGGCACCAACATCGATTTCCCGTTTCGTAGCGTTAACTTTGGCCAGGTTCCATATGTGATTCTGACCGATAACGTTCGCTATATGGTCGGTGCAAGAACGCCTCAGGGCTACCGAATATCCAGTGTTACACCTGCTGGTATTGAGTTGGTTAAAGGCGGGCGGGTGATAACAATAGAACTCGGATATGAAGGCGAGACGAACAATGACAAATCTTGAACAAATTTTAAATAACGACACAAACGGTGCGGAAGTGCACAAGATTAAGAGCAAGCTCTTAGAAGCACAAGCGGTGGTGAAACGTCAGTTGGATTTAGGGTGCTCACCACAGCAGTACCAATTACTACTCAAACAGTATGAAGCTTACACTGCCGCCCATGCGGTCGTTGAATCATACGAAGCTAACTAAAAAATACGAGGAAGTCTTATGTCATTTTACGATGCTAGTAACAGTGTAAACCTTGATGATGTTAAAGCTAAGTTAGAACAACAAGCGAAAGATGCCAACACAGAAGTGACGGCAGCCATCAAGAATCTAGAAACCAATGCCGATGATCCATCAAAGCTTGCCGAGCTTCAGCACGCGATCAACAAATGGTCTGTTGTTTACAATATCAATGCGACCACGACTCGTGCGATTAAAGATGTGATGCAGTCGATTCTCCAGAAGGTGTAAAGCATGGAACGAGAAACGCGCCAACTGCTGGCCGAAATCGCGCTGATGGCAACAGGTATGCATCGTCATCAAGAAGCCAACACGATTGCAGATGGCCTTGAAGCAAGCTCAGGTTCTGAAGAGACCGTTGCGATGATTCGTGCAATGAGCCTCATGAATAAAGGCTTGTATGAAGAGGCTCATCAATTACTCGAACCACTTTGTAACGCCTATCCAGATCTGATCAGCTTAGCGGCTCTTGCTTCTGCCAAAGCCGGTTTACTGAGCAAAGCGGAAAGCTGGGTAGAACTTGCGTCACAAGGAAGCGAAGAAAGCCAAGCATTTGCTGCGAGCTTTTCTCAGGACATTAGGAATCTTGGATGATCATTGATTCGAGTAACCTAGGTCTTCAACACCAATCTTTGCGCCAGTCGGAGTCGCGTCATTATGAGCGGAGCGATGAAGACAAGATGAAAACGCTCATGGAGCGAAGTGACAAGCAAGAGCAAGTTTCACATGTTTCTCCAAAAGAGAAGCTAGAGAAAACAGAAGCGAAACTGGCGGAGATTAAAGCGTGGTACGAATCATTAAAAGACGCAGAGGTTGTCAGTAAACAAAGTGTCTTATCATCGTTAAATGAAGCGTTTTCCTACCCTCAAGTTAAACGAGAGGCAATGTGGTACGCCTTTCATGAGGCGAAGAGTGAAAAAGGCAACGAGCAGCCACAATCTGATTTGTTAAAGGTGTTGAAGCAGGAGTTACTAGGGAATTTTTCGGGACAGCTTATTGCCGAACCACCTGCTGATAAAACAGCACTAAAAGCAATGCTAGCGCAGCATTTTCCACTGGGTGCCCAGAAAGAACAAGCCTTATGGCATTGCTGGGCAGAGTTGAAGTCGTTACCTGATATGGCATCAACACTGGACATGGTTCGTGATGAACTTAGCTTCATGATCCAAAAAAATGCGATGGTGAAAAACATCATGACTCACAGTCACAAGTTAGATTTATCTTAGGAGTACATATGATAAACACGCAGTACACCGAGGTGATGCAAACCAACATTGATAAGTTACAGGATGCGCAAGTCGAAGACGGTTTAAGCGAACGTTTTGAGCAAGCCATGTCGGTTCCCGAGGCAAGTAATGGCCTGGAGGGAGGTTTGCTAGAAAACATCAGCGAGTTGAAAAACACTATCGATAACGCGAAAAGTAACCTGCAAGACAACATGAAGATGGTGGGTGATGATCCGGCGCAATTACTGCAAATGCAGTGGGCGCTGACACGCATTACTTTTCAAGAAGAGCTGATCGCGAAAACCGTGGGTAAAACCACACAAAACGTAGAAACCTTATTGAAGGCACAATAGTGATGATGAATAAAATGAGAGCAGTTTTCATCATGCTCACGTTGTTTCTGGTAGGTTGTCAGACCGAGCTATACACCAACGTTACTCAGAAAGAGGGTAATGAGATGTTGTCGATCTTACTATCCGAAGGTGTCGTTGCAACAAAAGAACCTGACAAAGACAACACCGTCAAGTTAATGGTAGACAGTTCTCAAATCGCCTTCGCGGTAGATGCGCTAAAGCGAAAAGGTTATCCAAGAGAGCAGTTTTCTACACTGAAAGAGGTGTTTCCTAAAGACGATTTGATCTCGTCACCATTAGCAGAACGAGCCCGTTTGGTGTACGCGAAATCTCAAGAGCTCTCGTCAACCTTATCTCAGATTGATGGCGTGCTGGTGGCACGTGTTCATGTTGTTTTGGAAGATCAAGATCTGCGTCCAGGAGAGCGCCCAACTCCAGCTTCTGCCTCCGTATTTATTAAACACGCAGCAGATATTGCGCTTGATTCATATGTTCCGCAGATCAAATTATTAGTGAACAATAGCATTGAGGGGCTGAACTACGATCGAATCAGCGTAGTGATGGTACCCTCATCAGAGGTTCGAGTTGCTACTCAAAACAATCAATTTAAAAGCATTTTGTCGGTTCAGGTCACCAAAGAGACGGCGAATAATCTTATCGCCATTTTGGTGTTCTTGGTAGCGGCACTCATCGGCTCGAATATCGCTACTTTTACATGGTGTCGTAGGAACACGAAGCGTGGTTAAACCAGAAACACCACTCGCGCAGGTACAACACCAGTTTAACTATGCGCCTTGCCAGTACATCCATAGAAGTTGGATAGAGCAAAAGCAGCCTTGGTTACTAAATATCGAAGGCTGGAGAGATAACCCCATGTTTAACCAATGGTGCATAAATGAGTGGGCGTTATCTCCCGTTCCTGAGACGGCTTTTAACAAACCTTGCCATAGCTTGGCGTTGCTCCCAGCGGATGCGTTGAACCAACTCGTATTGATGGTGGGCGGAGCTTTACATTGTGTGGCAATGCGAGGCGTTGTTTTAAAACGCCCGAAACAGGTTCTGAACAACGTTTTTGGTTTGGAAGGCGCTCGGTTCTTAATTCAAAACGGGCCTATGCTGTTATCCAGCTGGCCGCAAGGCTGGCAGCGTTCGTTACCAGAACTATTGGATGAAAGGTCTGTTGAAGCAAGTATGAGGGCGCTGGGATATTTTTGGATGAGGTTTATTTTGATTAACTCACCGGAAGATGTTGTTCTTCGTTGGCAATTCAAATTAGAAAAGCAACTTAGCGAAAACGCAGAAACAGCTAACTGGTTGGAAGCGGATCAACGAGATCTGGCGTATCGACTCACAAAAAAAATCGCAAAACAGGTTATTCCTCAATGGTTTCATTTGTTGAAATAAAAACAGACAATTTGCAGCTGGCACCTGGCTTAAAGGTGCTGAAAGCGAAAGATTATGCCAGTTATCTGGATTCGCAACACTTAGTTGAAGCCGCGAACTCCAAAGCTGAAAGCATCATTGCTAATGCCCAACAAGCCTACGAAACCGAAAAACAACGTGGTTATCAAGATGGCCTTGCACAAGCCAAGATTGAAAATGCGCAAACGATGGTTGAAACCTTAGCACGTTGTAATGACTACTATCAGCAAGTCGAAGAAAAAATGACAGGTGTGGTGTTAGAAGCAGTACGTAAGATCATCGATACCTTCGATGATGTCGATACCACGGTGAGTGTAGTTCGAGAAGCGTTGCAACTGGTGAGTAACCAAAAGCAGGTCATTTTACATGTCCACCCAGAGCAGGTTGTTGAGGTGAGAGAAAAGGTGGCTGGTGTATTAAGTGATTTCCCTGAAGTCGGTTACGTTGACGTGGTAGCAGATGCGCGCTTGAAAAATGGAGGCTGCATTTTGGAAACAGAAGTTGGGATCATCGACGCCAGTATTGATGGACAGCTGCATGCGTTAAAGCAAGCTATGGTGAAGCAGCTCAGCGAGCGTAAAATTACGATTCATGAATAAACCTCAAAAACTCAGCACTTGCTGAGTTTTTTCATTTTAATGC
>NZ_WXWS01000145.1:0-9782 GCF_009904715.1 Vibrio sp. V42_P2S4T144
ATAATCAACACCTAAATATAAAAGAACAATTTAAGATTTATAATACATTTTTTAATTTACATTATTAGATAAAGTAATGAGTACTATTCACCTATAAATCGGGGCATCAAGCATTGCTCTTCAATCATTATTACTATCAATTGAAAAGGCTTGATCTAAGCCCAATAGCGGAAGTAAATAAAGAGGGAAAAACCTCTTTTTTAAGGTACACAGATCCCATCTTAGTTAAGTACTAAAAATATGTTGAAAAATCGCATAAATAGTATGCACATCAGTAAAATGACTGCTTAAGTAAGTTTACATTCTGTTGTCGTGACTGATAGAGATACTGGCAAAAGAGCAAAAGAAAAGCCTCAATCTTGAGGCTTCTGGATAAGAGAGGTTATGGCTGAAGGAAGTTTTGAGTGAAATCGAGCGCCTCTTTAGAGAGTTTTTTTTCGTTGGGCGATGTGCTTGCCTGGTCTTCTGCTGTTACCGTTGTCATGTTAGGCTGAAAATCTAGTGTTGATGTCTCCTCCCAAGCTTCGGAGGCGTCTTTATTCTCATCATTCAACACCGCATTGAGCTCCTCTTCCGCAGGAAAATACGCTTCGCGTTTGTACACTTTGTTAAGGGCTCGAATAATAGAGTGCTTTCTCACCATTCCTGATGCCAGCTTTCTTTGCAACGGCTTCGCTATGGACTGCAATCCAACGACAACATCAACACCAATATTGGTTGCCACTTCATCACGCAACGTACGTGCAGGTTGGTAGCCCATATTGGCAGCAAGAAACAGCCAAACGTAAGCAATTGCATTACCCGTTTTACCTTTATCCTTCCACGCTTCGCCAGCATGATACATCGCTTTAGCACTGCCACCTTCCGCGGCCCGTTCCAGCCAGTAGCAACCTTTAACCATGCTTTTTTCTGTACCAATGCCATTTAGGTAACATAAGCCGACTTGGATCTTGCCATCTGCACTGTCTTTTTCCGCCGCTTTCATAAACCAGTAAAGCGCATCTGCACTGCGTCCTGCACTATTGTCTGGTGAAAGCTGCCATTCCCCCATATAAATCATGGCATCAATGCAGCCTTCTTCGGCGGCAGTTTCAATCAGTTGGTTACCTTTTGGGATATTTTTTTCAGTTCCTCGACCAAAGACCAAGGCCTTGCCCGTCGAAAATTTCGCTTCGGTATCCCCTTCCATTCCCGCAATTGCGGTACGCCAGAAGTTTGCCTGCTCTTTTAAAATCACATCTTCGCGCATGCGTTCACTTAAGCGAACAATGCCGTACATCCCCGTCACATTGTCCAGTTTAGCGGCTTTATCATACCAATACAGCGCTTGACGAATGTTGTCCTTTTCGGCTTCTTTCGCTAGAAATAAAATGGTGGGGATATGCCCGGTTTCTGCTTTGAACTCTCGCTCTTTACGCTCTTGCTCTCGCGCTTTATGCATCGCCTTTCGATAAGCGGCTTCGCGAGCTTTCCTCTCTGCCTCGAGTCTCTGTTTCCGCATCGACAACGAGATCATCCACACAAATATCAGGACGAGTGAAAGGCCAGTTGCCGCAATGGCAATGCCCATACTACTCATAAATAGCCTCTTTTGGTTTCAGGGCCCAATTCAACTCCCTTTCAGGGAAATCTTATGATTACGCGCCGACATAACGCCGACTACCTTCATTATATAACGACCACTTAGCGAAAATCTGAAGCTTGCGAAGACTTAATGGCGGTATTTTATTCAACATCACTGCAACTTATTTTTAAAAGAAAAATATAGCCCTTATTTTTATAGAACTTAATCACGGTTTTGGGGCTGAGACATTCTCATCCCCTATCATCCCCCCTTACTCCTCCCATAAAAATTTACATTTTAATGATGTGCAGAATCTCTCACTATGCGCCTGTTTTATTATTTAATTTGTGAACAAAATCGACTGTGACAGAAAATTTTCACCTGTAAAAAACTTAACAGCCTGCTCTCACATTTTGCTGATGATTCAGTGTATTAGCATCTAATTGAACATTTCCTTTTTTGGCATCTGCCTTTCTAGCGTGTGCAAAACCTTCTTGATGATTGAGTCAGCGAAGGCAGCGCGCAGCTCAATATCAATTCAATAACAATGGATTTGTAAACGTGGACAATAAGACATTTAAATTATCAACAATTGCCAAAACCGTACTGCCTTTGATTTCCGTCGCGGTAATCAGCGGTTGTGGTAGTGATAGCACGAACGAAGATACGACGAACCCTGGCTCAGGCTTATACCCTGCGGGAGAGAACGAAGTCGTCATTTATTACAAACGTGATGTAGCATCAGCTTCAACAGCAAGCGACTACGAAGGTTGGGGCTTGCACCTATGGAACGGTGAGGGCTGTACCAGCACAGATTTAGACGCAATGGGCATTCCGGGAACAGGAACGGATTGGTCTGCGCCACACCCATTCGATGGCATCAACGACACCTACGGTGCTTACTACGTACTGAAAATAAATCCAGACGCCTCTGACCCACACGAATGCATGAACTTCATTCTGCACAAAGGTGATGAGAAAGCGTTCGGCAGCGCAAACTCAAAAGTAGAGTTGACGAAAATCGGCGAATCGAAAGGTTTGTTTGGCTTCCACGGCAGCAGTGAACTTTACTACGAGCCAATAGAAGAGCGCCCTGTTGATATTGATGGTCAAAAAGCCCATTGGTTAGACGCCAACACCATTGCATGGGAAGCGGCGACCAGTGCGGATTCCATGAAGCTGTTCTACAGCCTTAGCAATGACATCAAAATGGATGAAGATAAGCAAATCTCTGGCGGTACAGCGGTTGAGCTGACAAAAGCTGGTGAGTTGTCTGATGGTCTGAAATCACGCTTCCGTCACCTTGCTAGCCTTCAAGCTGCGGGTATCGATGTCGATGACGCGACCTTGCGTACGATCCTGAAGTCACAAATCGTTATGGTGGCTTACAACGCAAATGGTGACGTCATTTCTGCAACTGAAGTGCAAAAACCGGGCGTTTTGGATGCGGTGTTTGCCGATTCCAAGGCAGGTAACGCGATCGGTCAAGAACTCGGTGCGATTGTGGAAGGCAGTGCCGCAACCTTCAAACTATGGGCACCAACTGCCCAAGATGTTGATCTGATAATCTACGATGAAAACTTAGCAGAAGAAGCGACCGTTGCCATGACGGAAGACCCAGCAACAGGTATCTGGGTTTCTGAGGCACAAAGCAACGTTGTCAACAAATACTATCGCTACCAAGTTAATGTATACCACCCAACAACTGGCGTCGTTGAAACGCGTTTGGTAACAGACCCATATTCAATGAGCTTGTCTAAGAACTCACGATACTCGCAAGTGGTTGATTTAGATGATCCAAGCTTAATGCCTCAAGATTGGAAAAACTACGCACGCCCAACGGTTAAAAAAGACGAAGACCACGTCCTTTACGAGTCACACATTCGTGATTTCAGCTTTAACGACAGCAAAGGCACACCAAGTCTTGATGGCAAATATCTGGCGCTTACAGAACCTGAGCGTGAGTCTGTATCTCACTTACAAGCTTTAAAAGATGCTGGCCTAACAACGCTACATATCTTGCCAGCATTTGATATTGCAACCGTGGATGAAGACGCTGACAAGCGAGTCGATATCACCGACACCGTGGGTAAACTTTGTGGCATCAAGCCAGAAGCCTCCATTTGTGAGACCGAAGATGACGGCAAAGTAATTGAAGAGGTATTAAATAGCTACGACCCAACAACGGGCAAAGCACAAGCGTTGATGAACGATCTTCGCATGCTAGACAGCTTCAACTGGGGTTACGACCCTTACCACTACACCGTGCCGGAAGGCAGTTATGCGACCGATCCTAACGGGTCTAAGCGTATTCTTGAGTTCCGCGAAATGGTTCAAGCGACGCATAAAATGGATCTGAAACTGGTCATGGACGTCGTGTACAACCACACAAATGCATCTGGTGTGAACGAAAAATCAGTACTGGATAAGATTGTCCCTGGGTACTACCACCGCCTAAACGTCAACACTGGCGGCGTCGAAAACTCAACCTGTTGTGATAACACCGCAACCGAGAACTTGATGATGGGTAAACTAATGGTTGACTCATTGATGGTATGGGCGGATGACTATAAAGTCGATGGTTTCCGTTTTGACCTTATGGGCCACCAGCCGAAAGATGTGATGGTTTACGCACTTGAAAAAGTCCGTGAAATTGACCCGAATACCTTGTTCTACGGCGAAGGTTGGGACTTTGGTGAAGTCGCGCAAAACGCTCGCTTCGATCAGGCGACACAAGTCAACATGGCAGGGACAGAAATCGGTACTTTCTCTGATCGTCTGCGTGACGCAGTTCGTGGCGGAAGCCCGTTTGATGGCGGTGTAGATTCTGAAGGTAAGCACCCACTTCGCTTTAACCAAGGCTTTGGTAACGCCGCTTATCCTAACGAAGAAACCAAAACTGACGCAGAGTCGGTGAATGGTCGTTTACACAACCAAGATCTGGTTCGTCTAGGTATGGCTGGTAACTTGGCTGATTACATCCTTCTTGATTACAAAGGCGAAACCAAACTGGGTAAGAACGTTGATTACAATGGTGCGCCTGCAGGCTACACAAAAGTGCCATCAGAGAACATCTCTTACGTGTCTAAGCACGACAACCAAACATTGTGGGATAACAACGCCTACAAGATTGCGACAGGCACTTCATCTGCCGAGCGTGCACGTATGCAGTCTGTGTCCCTATCAACGGTGATGCTTGGTCAAGGCATTCCATTTATCCACATGGGTTCTGAGCTATTGCGCTCTAAATCTATGCAGCGCGACTCGTACGATTCTGGTGACTGGTTCAACCGTGTATTCTTCGACGGAAGCGACAATAACTGGAACGTTGGTCTACCACGTGAAGACAAAGACGGTGCAAACTGGGAGCTGATCAAAACCATCGTTGGTGACAGCACGGCGAAACCAGATTCAACCGACATCGAGCTGACTAAGCAACAATTCCTAGAGCTACTAAAAATCCGTAGCACAAGCGAACTATTCCGCCTAGATACCGCGCAAGAAGTGATGAACCGTGTGGACTTCCGCAACGTAGGGAAAGACCAAGTGGAAGGCTTGATTGTGATGTCTATCGACGATGGTACATCAGCGGGTGCCGATTTAGATTCGAACTACGATGCTGTCGTGGCCGTTGTGAACTCAACATCAACTGAGAAATCTTTCAAAGTTGCTGGCGCAACTGGTTTCGAACTGCATGAAGTTCAACAAAACTCTGCGGATGACATCGTCAAAGGTGCAAGCTTCACCAATGAAACGTTCACAGTACCAGCACTGACAACAGCGGTATTCGTGCAGCCACAAAACGGCGCACAAGGTGCTGGCCTACCAGTAAACACGGATAACAAAGACGTATCGAGCATTCCTCCTTACGGCGAAACCGTTGTTTACGTGAAAGGCACGATGAACGAGTGGTCTGATAGCAGTGATTGGGCGATGACCTTTATTGGCAACGGTATGTACTCTGTAACTGGCGTTCTTGAAGCTGGTGAACACGAGTTCAAATTCGCGGACTCTGGTTGGGCAAATCCAAACATCGGTTGTGATATTGCGAATATAGCTTCTGGTTCACTAGACTTAGGTTCAGAAGGTAACTGTAAGCTGTCTGTTGCTGAAACAGGTAAGTACAACTTCACTCTGAACGCGCTGCATGTTCAAGATGAAAGCGTAGAAAAACCGGTCGTGTCAGTGACCAAATCAGCAGATGCACCAACATTCGGTGAAACAGCACTTTACTTACGTGGCACTATCACTACATGGGATGCTCCAGCACAAGACTCAACAGCGAAGTTCAGCTATGTTGCAAATGACGTTTATTCGCTAGACATTGACCTAGCGGCGGGCAACTACGAAATGAAAGTTGCGAGCGCAGACTGGGCAGCAGACACCAACTTCGGTGGCGAAGGCAGTGTTGAGCTTGGTAAAGCGCTAACGATGGAAGCCGGTGGCGGTAGCGCAAACCTAAAAATTGCGATTGCAGAAGCAGGAAACTACAACTTCCACTTCAATGCGGCTGACAAGTCGGCGCCAATCGTGACGGTAACGAAAAACTAGTTTCATTTAAAAACATCCGTAATGAAAAAGGGGAAGCATCACGCTTCCCCTTTGTTTTGTTGGCGTCACTAAATGGTGGATACCAAAATCAAAAAGGTGTTAGTTTCCCCAAATCTGTTCAACAAACTCAGGATGATCAATGAATGGATTACGATTGCCCTGAAAATCAAACACTTGTTGATTGCGGTTTCGTTCTTTTTCACTAACGGGATCATTTTTGTGCCAACGCTTAAGCATGTTTAACATCCAAGGTTCAAAAACCTTTGAACTTGAACCATCAAGGACAGCATCCGCATTGCTTGAATTGCCTTCCCAGTTACCTACAATATTTTCATAGCGGGTTGCCATGTAGAAATAGGCACGAGCAAAATCGCCTTTAAACTCATCGATCGGCTCAAACACCGTACCGGAGTAGCCCAGACTAGTGCTTGCTTGGCCAAGTTTAGAGCCATTACTAGACACGTAGGTCGCGGTGCCCACTTCACCAAATGGCCAATTACTGCGCTTCGCGTTTACATAACCATCGGTTGCAAACAAGTGATGACCGTCTGAGTTCATCGGCTCAACCTTACCGCCAAACCAGCTTTTCGGAAAAGAGTGCTCACGGTTGTAGCAATCCCCTTCCGTTTTGTATTGGCCACATTGGTCTGTGACTTTGGTAAAGCTTACTGTATCGCTAGCAGATGGCTTTTCAGAATACATATCGAGAATAGAGCCATCATTTTCGTAATAACGATCAATATCGGCATCTTTTACCAAGGTCCAGACCGCAGAATAGCCTCGGCTGGAGTGATTATTGATAATGTTAAACAACGCTGTTTTTAGAGCGTATCCCGTCTTACCAGATGCCGCTTGATAGTAACCATCAACCACTGGTGGGGTCGTGGTTGAGTCACCTAACGTAAAATCGGTGGTTTCACTTTTCGAGAATTCAGCGCCAGAAGCAAGAGTCTTATCTCCCTCAGTCAGCGTGTACGACCCCGCGCCACTGCCACAACAAATGCCGTCACCATACTCGTCTTGAATCGTGAATTGGTAGTTACCGTCAGCTAAGCACATGCTCTTTTCAATGGTGATTGCTGACTCATATCCCTGACCAGAAAACAGTACTTCAGCTTGGTTGTTTTTTAACGTCCAGCTAGTTTCTGAACCATAATTATCGGTTGTGAGAGTCAAGACCACTTGGTGATCACTACAACTTTCTACAGGAGGTTGTGTACTTGTCTCGGTCGGTTGAAAATTATCGACGTAGACAACTTCTGAGCCATCAAAACTGGCTTCATCGTAAAAACGCAAACCGACGTTGATGGTCTTGTTCGAGCTCGCTGTGTAATTGTGCACGAGCTCTTGCCACTGGTTTATCTGTTGTGGGTTCGAGTAATTGTGATAACCATCAACCACCAGACGTGCTTTTACATTTCCTTCGGTATGATAAACCGAGACAGAAAACGGATAGGTTTTCCCTTGCTCCACATTAATGGTTTGCAAAAAGTCGGTGTTGCTTTGGGTACCTGTATTCACGACGACTTGAGCAGCCAGGCCGCCCGATTTGATTTGTTCGCTGCTTGGCGACACCGCGATGCCCGCGTCAATCTCTGACCACTGCGTAGGTACATTGCCATTCCACTGCTCAAAGTCACCGTTGATAATTTGGCTATATGCAAACGGAGAGCTAACAGCAGCAAGGAGACAGAGGGAGTTCGTTATGGATTTCATTATACTTTTCCATTAGTTATATAAATCCCAAACACGATAAACATATTAGTGGGGCATAAGTAATCCTTCAGTCACATTTTTACGTTGCACAAGTGTTAATTTACTTTTTAATGTGCAGCTTATCTCACAAATATCCATCTGCTGAAAACAAATGCCAATACAAAAAGCGAAGCAACTTGTTGGCTACATCGTCGTAAAACCATTAAGGGAAAAGTAAAACAGACAGAAAAAAGCCAAGTGTGAGCCTATGGAGGTCAGCAACAACACTTGGCTTGTTTATAAGAAAGCTTGTGGTCAGCTCAACTGGTGAGCATCAATTCTGGATAATTCCTTAAGGTTTTACCGCAAAGAATCGTCCTTGTAGTGGCGACATCAGAATCTGATATTGACCATTACTCGGAGTAATTTTTTCATTCGTGAGCAAATCCACCAACTCACCAGTACCAACACTCTCCTGAGTAAGAGTGACGCTTCTAGCGCTCTCTAAGGTATTTAGCGCAAACAAGACTTTGTCCGAACCAGATTGTTTCAAGTCCACATAACTGCCGTTACTCGCAACTAAATTCGTGCGTGACCCTTGATAAAGTGCAGGATGCGCATCGCGCATTGTCATCAGCGATGTCACATAAGATTTGAGATCGGCTTGGTTTGCATCAAGCGTCGCCGTCACGCCTTCAATTTTCGCACTACTGCGCGCAACGTGATCATCGCACAAACCTTGAATGGCGCAGGTGCTGTTGTCTTCTTTTGCGGCAAAACCATCCACTTGATCCCCGATTTCATCACCGTAGTACAACGTGATTGGCCCGGTGTACGCCGCTTGGAAAGCAAACGCGGCTTTATGGCGTAACCAATATTCTGCATCATTCACATCCGCCAAGTTTCCGCGCTGTAACAAGTCACCAAAGCGCACTAAATCATGGTTGCCGATCATCAAATTCGGCTGCGCATGTGTTGGATATTGGTTGTGTGTGCTGTAGCCGTTGTCTAACCAATCCACACCGCGACCACCCACGCCGCTCTCATTCACGGCCAAAGTTTCAACAATGCGATATCGCATAGGGAAGTCAAACGCAGAGCACAGTGCCGGATCGCTGTTCGAACCATACGCCTCATCCGCGATCTCAGACTCCCCTTTCCAAATCTCTGCCACCATATAGCCCAACGGATTCACTTGTTCGCCTTTGCTATTGGTGTACGTCACACTTTGTGAGGCTTCATCGACGGCTTTACGAAGTTGTGTCCAAGCGTCTGTCGGAACTTGATAGGCTTGATCTAAACGCCAGCCGTCAATCTTCAGTTCTTTGATCCAATACGTTGCCACTTCTTTGTAGAAATCGAGACTGGCCGGGTAATCAACGGGATTGCTCGATCCCGATGGCAACAAACCGGAAGGAGATGGTTTGATCAAACCATCTTTGTGATGACCAAATACACCATCAAAAAACACGTATAAGCCGCGTTTGTGTGCTTCCTCGACCAAGGTTCTCGCCGTTTCTAAATCACCAAAACGTGGATCAATGGTGAAGTAATCCGTTGCAAAGTAGCCCGTGGCATCCAGACGATCGGCCCAGTGTTCTTGGCCCGCTATCGCTTCCGATTCAAAAACTGGCGTCAACCAAATCGCGTTCATCCCTAAATCTTGGATGTAATCGAGTGAATCAATCACTCCTTGCAAATCGCCGTTATGATGGCTGGTGCCATAACCTGTACCGTGACCAATGCTCGCATCACCATCCACAAAACTCTCTACCATGATTTGATAAGTACGAAGTTGGTTACTTTGCGCCATGACATTGGCTTGGCAAGCATAACTGGTATCCGGTAGCGGAGTGCTGCTATTAGTGTCGCCACCACCAGAAGAATTACACGCAGATAAAGCACCAATCACACTTAACGCAAGCAACGATCGAGACAGGCGATGGTTACGTAGGATATTACGCATTTTATT
>NZ_WXWS01000241.1:0-9775 GCF_009904715.1 Vibrio sp. V42_P2S4T144
CCTTTATCTATGTTGAATAAGATTTAGGTTGAATAAGGAATTTATTTAGATTCAGAACGCCTAGGTATGTTGATTAGGCGCTTTCGTTAAACAATTCGCGACCAATAAGCATGCGGCGAATTTCTGAAGTGCCCGCACCGATTTCATACAGCTTGGCATCTCGCAACAAACGGCCCGTATCAAACTCGTTGATGTAGCCGTTACCGCCAAGTAGTTGAATCGCATCCAGTGCCATCTTGGTTGCCAGCTCTGCGCTGTAGAGGATCGCGCCAGCAGAATCTTTACGTGTGGTTTCACCGCGATCACAAGCGGCAGCGACGGCGTAAACATACGCTTTAGCGGCATTCATTTGTGTGTACATATCCGCGATTTTTGCTTGAACTAGCTGGAATTCACCGATGGATTTACCGAACTGTTTACGGTCGTGAATGTAAGGCACAACGATATCCATACACGCCTGCATGATGCCAATTGGGCCGCCTGCAAGCACCACACGTTCGTAGTCGAGGCCGCTCATCAATACTTTCACGCCTTGGTTTTCTTCGCCGAGAATATTTTCCGCAGGGACTTCGCAGTTTTGGAAGACCAGCTCACACGTATTCGAGCCGCGCATACCCAACTTGTCGAGTTTTTGTGCTTGAGTAAATCCAGGGAATCCGCGTTCCACAATAAATGCCGTGATGCCTTTGGAGTGCTGGCTTGGGTCGGTTTTTGCGTAGACAACATAGGTGTGTGCATCAGGGCCGTTTGTGATCCACATTTTGTTGCCGTTTAGCAGGAAAATATCGCCTTTACGTTCGGCTTTAAGCTGCATAGAGACCACATCAGAGCCGGCGCCGGGTTCACTCATTGCAAGGGCGCCGATATGTTCACCGGAGATGAGCTTAGGTAGGTATTTCTCTTTTTGCGCTTGTGTGCCGTTACGGTGGATTTGGTTGACGCAAAGGTTGGAGTGAGCGCCGTAACTTAACGCAACCGAAGCGGATGCTCGGCTGATTTCTTCCATAGCGATAACGTGGGCGAGATAGCCCATGCCTGCACCACCAAACTGTTCGCTGGTGGTCACACCTAAAAGACCCATGTCACCTAATTTGGACCAAAGATGGTTTGGAAAGTCGTTAGTTTGGTCGATAGATTGCGCTAGCGGCGCAATTTCTCTTGCAGCAAAACTATTGATTTGCTCGCGAAGCAAATCGGTATTTTCGTCATAAACAAAGTTCAGGGAAGAGTAGGTAGATTTCATTGCGTGTCCTTGCCTTTACGTCACCTACATCCCAGAGTTGAGGTGTTAGGTGACTTTTTCGCCTTTCATGGATCTCAGTGTGTTTTGGCATCGCAACTGCGCAGCATTTAACTCCATCATTACCGCTTGAATGTCGTTTGCTTGCTGTTGCAATGCTGCCTTCTTCTCTTCGATCAACCGAATCATATAGTTCAACTGCTCAGTACTTTGATCGGTATCGTAGAGTTCAAATAACTCTTTGATATCTGCAAGAGAAAAGCCCAATCGCTTACCTCGCAAAATCAGCTTTAGTCGAATTCGATCGCGACCATTGTAGATTCGAGTGTTGCCTTTACGTTCTGGAGTTAGGAGACCTAAATCTTCGTAGAAGCGAATGCTTCGAGTAGTAATGTCGAACTCTTTCGCGAGCTCGCTGATCTTAAATGTGTTCATTCCTTAACCTTACGACTTTCGTATAACATTTACATGAATATACAATTCGTTAACGTTAAAGTAAACAAACAACATCCACTCTTGAGCCTTGATATCACTCGCATTTACTCGAAATCAAAGAATCACTCGAACAAACAATAACCTCAAACTTGACGTTAACGTAAATGTTAGTATAGTTATGACGTAAACGTCAACAAAAGGTTAATGGAATGAAAAATGAAACATGGATTGTTGCCGCTAAGCGAACGCCTATCGGCTCTTTTCAAGGTGCATTAGCTTCAACAGATGTCACGGAACTCGGTGCGAAAGCCATTCAAGGGGCGCTAGCCGAAAGCCAACTCGATGTGCACAAAATAGACGAAGTGTTGATGGGGTGCGTTTTACCCGCCGGTGTGGGGCAAGCGCCTGCAAGACAAGCAAGCCTTAAAGCTGAAATGCCACAATCGATTGGTTGTACGACACTGAACAAAGTTTGTGGATCGGGTATGAAAACCGTGATGCTGGCATATGACCTTATTCAATCTGGTAATGCGCATGCTGTCATCGCTGGTGGCATGGAAAACATGTCGTCTTCTCCTTATCTATTAAAGAAAGCGCGTGATGGTTTCCGTTTAGGTCACGAGCAAGTGCTTGATCACATGTTTTATGACGGGTTGCAGGATGCCTACCAAGGCGAGCTGATGGGTGTCTTTGCAGAACAGACGGCGCAAAAGTATCAGTTCAGCCGTGAAAGTATGGATGCCTGGGCGCAACAGTCGTTGACTCGTGCGCAGCAAGCAATCGAACAAGGTTTGTTCAAAGAAGAGATCGTGCCTTTTAACGTAAAAAGTCGGCGCGGCGAAACCTTGGTTGTAGATGATGAGCAACCGAGCAAACTCGACGTCACTAAAATTCCTACCTTACGCCCTGCGTTTGCCAAAGATGGCGGCGTAACCGCAGCAAACTCTAGTTCCATTTCGGATGGTGCGTCGGCAATGATCTTAGTCGATAGTGAGTTTGGTCGTCAGGAAAACCTTCAGCCTCTAGCCAAAATTGTCGCGTACAGCACGCATGCAAGACAGCCTGATGAGTTCACCATCGCACCAGTCTTCGCGATTGAATCGCTGCTGGAAAAAACGGGCTGGGACAAATCAGACGTGGACCTTTGGGAAATCAATGAAGCTTTTGCTGTCGTGACTCAATACGCGGTGAAAGCTCTCGAACTGGACGAGAGCAAAGTGAACCCTCGCGGAGGGGCTTGTGCGCTGGGGCATCCAATAGGCGCAAGTGGCAATCGAATCCTTGTCACTTTGATTCATGCGCTAAAACAAACTGGTGGTAAGCGTGGCGTTGCATCGCTTTGTATTGGCGGCGGCGAAGCTACCGCTATCGCGATTGAAATCTGCTAAATCACTCTCAACAAAGTTTCACTTACATAACAGTAGTCAGTAACAAGCTGAAAAATACAAGGATGTCATCATGACAGAACAAGTAAAGCAGTATATCGGTGGTGAATTTGCCATCTCCGATTCAAAACAATGGCTAGATGTAACCAACCCGGCAACCAACGAAGTGATTGCACAAGTACCTTGTGCCACGGAATCGGAAATGAATGCGGCGATTGCCAGCGCAACAGAAACGTTCAAACGCTGGAAAGAAGTTGCAGCGCCGGAGCGTGCTAGATTGATGTTGCGTTACCAACATCTGCTCAAAGAGCAACACGATGAGTTGGCGATACTGCTTTCAAGTGAGACAGGCAAAACCCTCGCGGATGCAAAGGGTGACATTTGGCGTGGGATTGAAGTCGTAGAACAAGCGGCGAACATTTGTAGCTCAATGATGGGCGAAACGGTGGAAAACGTCGCGACCAATATTGATGGTTACTCTTACATTCAACCGCTCGGTGTTTGTGCTGGCATCACACCCTTTAACTTCCCTGCGATGATCCCATTGTGGATGTTCCCGATGGCGATCGCTTGTGGCAACACCTTTATTCTAAAACCTTCGGAACAAGTTCCGCTGACTGCAATGAAATTGGCAGAGCTATTTGAACAAGCTGGTGCACCAAAAGGCGTATTGCAAGTTGTTCACGGGACCAAAGAGCAAGTCGACCGCATTCTGACTGATCCAGTTGTTCGTGCGATCTCTTTTGTTGGCTCTGTGCCCGTTGGTGAGTACATCTACAAAACAGGTACAGACAACCTGAAACGCGTGCAGTCATTTGCAGGTGCTAAGAACCACATGGTCATCATGCCGGATGCAAACAAACAGCAAGTCATCAATAACCTAGTTGGCGCGTCAGTTGGTGCTGCAGGCCAACGCTGTATGGCGATTTCGGTTGCCGTATTTGTCGGCGAAACCAAAGAATGGATTCCAGAGCTTAAAGAGGCGTTAGCTCAGGTTCAGCCTGGCGCGTGGGATGATGAAACCGCCGGTTATGGTCCACTGATTAGCCCTCAAGCGAAGCAGCGAGTGGTGAATCTGATTAATGAAGGCAAAGCGTCAGGCGCGAATTGTGTTCTGGACGGGACAGACTGCCAAGTACCTGGCTTCCCGAACGGTAACTGGGTGGGGCCAACACTGTTTACCAACGTGACCACAGACATGTCGATTTATCAGGAAGAAATTTTCGGGCCTGTACTGTTAACTATGGAAGTGGATGACCTAGATGAAGCGATTGAACTGATCAATGCAAACCGCTTTGGTAATGGTACGTCTATTTTCACGGCGAACGGCGCTGCCGCGAGAAAGTATCAACACAATATCGAAGTAGGTAACGTAGGAATCAACGTACCGATTCCGGTGCCATTGCCGTTCTTTTCGTTTACTGGGTGGAAAGGCAGCTTCTACGGCGACCTGCATGCTTACGGTAAACAAGCGGTTCGCTTCTACACCGAGACGAAAACTGTCACCGCGCGTTGGTTTGAAGATGACATTCCAAGCGGTCCAAACATGACTATTCAACTTAGCTAATTACTGGATTAGCGACACCTCTAGCCAAGCCCTTCATCCTTTTAGAGGGCTTGGCTCGGATACAAATGCAACGAATTAGACCTTAGGACTTCAAGATGGATTTTGAATTAAACGAAGATCAACTCGCGTTTGCCGAAGTAGCAAAGCAGTTTGCAGACCAAATGTTAGCGCCGCACGCGGCCGAGTGGGATGAAAACCATCACTTCCCTAAAGATGTACTGCGTCAGGCGGGTGAGCTGGGCTTTTTGAGTATCTACACGCCACCAGAGCACGGTGGCTTGGGGTTATCTCGTTTGGATGCGGCGATCATTTTCGAGCAGTTGGCTATGGGTTGTACCGCGACTACTGCGTTTATGACCATTCACAACATGGCGACGTGGATGATCACCAGCTTTGCCAAAGCCGAAGTGGCGCAGCAATTTAGCGCGGATCTAATTTCGGGTGAAAAGCTCGCTTCCTACTGTTTAACCGAACCTAATGCCGGCTCTGACGCCGCTTCTCTAACGACTAGCGCAGTGCGTGATGGCGATGAGTTTGTTCTCAATGGCGCAAAAGTGTTTATCTCGGGTGCCGGTGATACAGATGTATTAGTCGTGATGGCGCGTTCCTGTGGTGAAGGAGCGAGTGGCGTTTCTGCATTCGTTGTTCCTGCTGATTGCGAAGGCATTAGCTACGGTAAAAAAGAAGCCAAAATGGGTTGGAACTGCCAGCCAACTCGCATGATTACCTTCGAAAATGTTTGTATTCCGGCTGACTATCTGTTGGGTGAAGAGGGAGAAGGCTTTAAGTTCGCCATGCTTGGTCTGGATGGCGGCCGAATCAATATCGCCACTTGTTCCGTCGGTACTGCGCAACAAGCTCTGAACGAAGCCAAACAATACATGACCGAACGCAAACAGTTCGGCCGTTCACTGGCGCAATTTCAAGCGTTGCAGTTCAAGCTTGCTGATATGGCGACTGAGCTGGTCGCTGCGCGTCAAATGGTGCGACTCGCTGCCGCTAAACTCGATGCCCAGCACGTAGAAAAAAGTGCGTACTGTGCCATGGCAAAACGCTTTGCTACTGATGTGGGCTTTAAAGTCTGCGATCAGGCGCTGCAAATTCACGGTGGCTATGGCTACATCAAAGAATATCCAGTCGAGCGCCATTTCCGAGACGTTCGTGTTCACCAAATCCTTGAAGGTACCAACGAAATCATGCGTCTGATCGTCGCAAGACGATTACTAACGGAAGGCGTTGAGCTGCTTTAGTCAGCGAGACACAGCCTTACCTAAAGAAATTAAAAAGGACTGAAAGATTATGACGGCACAAATCAAACTAGAGCGTGAAGCGCACATTGCCAAGCTCACGATTAGTAACCCGCCAGCAAACACCTGGACGCTTGAATCTTTGAATCAGCTAAAAGAGTTGGCGATTGAACTCAGTAATGATCGCTCCATTTATGCGTTGGTATTAACAGGCGAAGGCGAGAAATTCTTTTCTGCTGGAGCGGATCTCAACAACTTTGCATCCGGCGATAAATCGCAAGCAGCAGATATGGCGTTCGCATTTGGTGAAGCCTTTGAAGCGCTGTCTGCGTTCGATGGTGTTTCCATCGCAGCAATTAATGGTTACGCGATGGGCGGCGGTTTGGAAGTGGCGATGGCGTGTGACATTCGCATCGCAGAAGAACAAGTACAAATGGCACTTCCTGAAGCATCGGTAGGCTTGTTGCCGTGTGCGGGCGGGACGCAAAACCTGACCGCGTTGGTAGGTGAAGGTTGGGCGAAGCGTATGATCCTGTGTGGCGAGCGTGTGACGGCCGAGCGAGCGGAAAAAATTGGGTTAGTCGAAGAGGTGGTGGCGAAAGGTCAAGCACTCGAAGCGGCTATGGAGCTAGCACAGCGTGTTGCAGGTCAATCACCGAAATCTGTGTCTGCGTGCAAAACGCTAATTCAAGGTCGACGCAGCCAAACTCACGCAGCTGGATTGGTTTTAGAGCGTGAACTGTTTTTACAGCTGTTCAATACACACGATCAGACTGAGGGTGTGAATGCGTTCTTGCAAAAGCGCAAGCCACAATGGACAAACAGCTAGCGGAGGCCAAATGACAGGTACAGTAAATGTTTCAAAACTTGAGTGCGCTGATGGCTCTGTTATTGGTGTGCTAGAGCTTGATAACCCAGCAGCTCTCAACGCGTTGAGTTACGTGATGATTGAGAAGTTGTACAAACAGCTTAATGAATGGCAAACGGACGACAGCGTCATCGCGGTATTCTTGCATGCTCAAGGTGAAAAAGCGTTTTGTGCTGGTGGTGATATTCAAGCGATCTACCGTGCACTTGAAAACAAAGAGCAAGACTTTGATTCTGCGTTTTCAGCGATGGAAACCTTCTTTGACCTCGAATATCGCTGTGACCATCTTATTCATACTTATCCAAAACCGATCATCGCGTGGGGACATGGTTATTTGATGGGCGGGGGAGTTGGCCTGTTTATGGGTGCCAGCCATCGCGTAGCAGAAACCACCACACGCTTTGCAATGCCAGAGATTAAAATTGGCCTTTACCCAGATGTAGGCGCGACGTACTTCCTGAACCAGTTGCCAAAACATTTGGCACTGTTCTTAAGTTTGACGGCTTGTCAAATTAACGCAACAGATATGAAAGCGTTGGGGTTAAGCCAATGGATTGCACAGCCAGAAAACAAGCAAGTGCTGCTGGATCTGCTTGCATCGGTAAGTTGGAAAGGTGAAGCGAACATCAACGAAAAAATCGCCACTACGCTGCGTTCGGTACACGTGGACGAGCCAACCGAAGGGATGTTGATGCCCTATGCGGAATTGATTGAGCAGTTATGTTCGGGTGACTTAGCGTCAATTGTTGATGCAATCAGCCGTGCTAACGTTGATAACAAGTGGTTCGTCAATGCGCAGAAGTCACTGAACTATGGCAGTCCGTTGTCGCTCAGTATCACTTATCAGCAGTTAACGCAGTATCAAAACCTCTCTTTGAAAGCGTGTTTTGATATGGAATTTAACCTAACACTACGTTGTGGCTTAGAAGGTGATTTTAGAGAAGGGGTTCGTGCGCTGATTATTGATAAAACCAATCAACCGACTTGGCAACATCGCACGGTTTCTGACGTAACGCCACAAGTTTTGGAGCGCTTCTTCTCGCCAATTGACTCAGCAGAATACCCACTGACCGCATCGTCGGTAGCTATAGCGGCACTTTAGTACAAGGAAGAAATACGATATGGACAAAATTGCATTTATTGGCCTTGGTAACATGGGTGCGCCTATGGCTAAGAATCTACTTAAAGCGGGCTTGAACGTCGAAGTATTTGATTTGAACCCAAACGCAGTTGAGGAGTTGACCGCATTGGGCGCTTCAAGTGCCGATTCCGTTCAGCAGGCAGTACAAGGTGTTGATGTGGTTGTCACTATGCTGCCAGCGAGCCAACACGTTCAAAGCGTTTATCTTGGTCAAGATGGCATATTAGATAGCGTCGAATCAGGCACCTTGCTGATTGATTCATCCACCATCGATCCTGCGACTGCTCGTTTGGTTGGCGAAAAAGCATCGCAACTTGGTATCAGTTTTGTTGATGCACCAGTATCTGGTGGCGTTGCGGGCGCAGCAGCAGGTACGTTAACTTTCATTGTTGGCGGCTCGCAAGAGAACTTTGTTCAAGCCAAAGCGGTGCTTAGCCACATGGGTAAAAACATCTTCCATGCGGGCGATGTTGGAGCTGGTCAGGTCGCGAAGATCTGCAATAACATGATGTTGGGCATTTTGATGAGCGGCACCTGTGAAGCACTAAATTTAGGGATGGAAAACGGACTCGATCCCAAAGTGCTTTCCGACATCATGTTGCAAAGTTCAGGGCGTAACTGGGCGCTAGAGCTTTATAACCCTTGTCCAGGTGTGATGGAAAATACGCCTGCAAGCAATGGTTATCAAGGCGGCTTTATGAGCCAGTTAATGGCTAAAGATCTGGGTCTTGCGATGGAAGCGGCGGTTGCCAGTCAAACATCAACGCCAATGGGCAGCTTGGCTCGTAATCTGTTTAATTTTCACAACGGTCAGGGCAACGGGCAAAAAGATTTTTCAAGCTTGTTTGAGTTCTACCAAAAGCAAAATCAGGCCTAAGGAGCGCTTATGGAGTTAGCAAATAAGGTCATTGCGATCACGGGGGCAGGGCAGGGGCTGGGTAAACAAATGGCACTGTCACTGGCGGAAAATGGCGTTCATCTTGCGCTTATCGACCTCAATTCAGAGCAACTGGCTGAAACGAAAGCGGAATGTGAATCTCTCGGCGTTACCGCTCGTTTTTATGTGACAAACGTGACTGACGAACAGCAGGTGTGCACTGCTTTTGAGCAAATTGAGGCAGATTTCAAGCAGCTCAATGGCGTTATCAATAACGCAGGTATTATGCGTGATGGTATGTTCATTAAAGTCAAAGATGGTCAGGTTAACACGATGTCGCTGGAACAATTTCAGTCTGTTCTAGATGTGAATGTAACAGGCACTTTCCTGTGTGGCCGTGAAGCGAGCAAGGTAATGCTGAACACCGATAGTAAAGGGGTTCTGATCAACATATCCAGCGTTGCGCGTGCCGGGAATATTGGTCAAACCAACTATTCAGCATCTAAAGCGGCGGTAGCCACCATGGCAACGGTGTGGGCGAAAGAGTTAGGGCGTTTCGGAATTCGCTCAGTGGCGATTGCTCCGGGTGTCATCAAAACTGCCATGACAGACCAAATAAAACCTGAAGCGATGGAACGTTTAATCGGAATGATTCCGGTTGGACGTTTAGGTTTGGCGGATGAAATTTCATCGACCATAAAATACGTGTTAACCAACGAATTCGTGACCGGAAGAGTGTTCGAAGTCGATGGCGGAATGCGAATGTAACCCCCTCTGCAACATAAAAAAGGGGAGCGAGTTTGATTGTCCGCTTCCTTCCACTTTCTCCTTTCTTTTATTGCTTCTATCTGAAAAATGTATTGGATGCATGGTCGACTGTTATCTCATCGAACGGTATAGAAATTTATTCTATTTCTAATGTGAATGGTTAGTTCTATATTGCTTGTCATGTAAATGTATCAACTCACAACTAAGACGATCTTTTGTCTCACTAACGAGATCATTATTCTTGGTG
>NZ_WXWS01000387.1:0-9691 GCF_009904715.1 Vibrio sp. V42_P2S4T144
GGCTCATACCTGCCCCATTATTTATTAGACTAAATACTATTAATAAAAATGATCGTACAAATACTAATCTGAGCCTGATAAGCACATTTCTTGATAAATTCTACTTATCCTCTTTCTCCATACTTTGGGAACTCTACTATAAACGTATTCCTACGATTTTCTCTGGGAATAAGCTCAAGTGTTGCACGGTGTAGTGCAGTAATGTCTTTGCAAATTGACATCCCTAAACCCGCACCGTCGCCATGTTCGGAATGACCCCGATAAAACTGTTCGAAGATTCTTTCACGAGTTTCTTTCGGGATGTCTGGACCAGTATCGGAAATTAAGACTTTGATTGTATTATTGTTCTCTGCGACGCTGACTTGTATGTCACTGTGCTCGCCGGAGTAACGAATCGCATTATCGACGAGGTTACGAAATAACACCTCTAACAACATTCGATCACCGGATATGGCGATGTTGGAAGATGATAAACTGATGTCTTGCTTATGCTTCAATGCTAACGGTGCCAAATCAGCAACAACGGTTTGCAACAAAGGGGTTAGCTCAACGGTGTCGAATACACGTTCTGATAAGCTATCTACTTTAGCTAAAGTCAGTAGCTGATGGATAAGGCGGTCAGTGCGTTTAATGCCTTGCAGAATGTTGTGTAAATCTCCTCTCAGTTGCTCCGGATCATTACTTTCAAGTGCATTTTCTACGTTAAGACGAAGGATTGTTAGTGGGGTTTTTAGTTCATGCGCTGCAGCACGTGTAAAGCGTTTCTCTCTTTGCCAGGCTAACTCTAGTTCAGAGAGGAGAGAGTTGAGCGAATCGACAAGTGGTGCGAGTTCAACGGTGTTGTCTTTTACATGAATGCGATCTAATCGGTGTACGTTTCTTTGTGTGATGGCGGTGCGCAGGTCGTTAATCGGTCGGAAATGTTTATCGATCAACCAAAACAGCAAAAGCAACAAAGTTGGTAGTATCAGCAATTGTTCTATTGATGTGGATAGGGCAATTTCGTGGATGATCTCTTTACGTATCTTGTATTTTTCTGCAACCACGACGTATTCATTATCATGTTTTGTTTGTGGCAGTGAAATCTGAAATGTACGCCATTGTGTACCGTCTTTTACGATATCAGCGTAGCCGTTATTATCAAAGGACGTAGAGAGTGCGTGCAAGGTTTGATCAGAGCTCCAGAGCAGTGTGTTGTCTCGATAGAATTGAAAAACCAAGTTTTGTTCATAAGGGTGGCCGAACGTTGTGACATTGTCATCGTCAGACTTTGACATCGACTCAATGTTTTCCATCCACTCATTAAATAATTCTCGATGGTTAGCGAGAGTCCTCTCTTCCGTTGAAATTGAGAGCGTCAGCAACATTAATTTTGCGGATTGTCCAAGCCTAGCGTCATAAACTTCTTCGACCTCGTGCTTCGCAGATTGGAAACTGAAATAAAGTGAGATGAGTAAGAGAACACTTACCAACACGCCTACTGATAGAGTTAACTGACGTTTGATCGAGTACGATTTCTTATCTTTCAAGAATGTACCCCACACCGCGAATATTTTTAATGACCACTTTGGGCGCTTTTTTACGCAAATTGTGAATATGAACTTCGATAGCGTTGTCGCTTGAACCTTCATCCCAGCCGTGTAGTGATTGTTGCAATTGCTCCTTACTTTGCACGCGTCCGGCGTTCGTCATCAAACTGGTGAGGATTTTAAATTCATTACGTGTGAGTTTAAGCGGTGCGTCATCGTAGCGAATGCTTTGTTCCGATAAGGATAAAGATAACTGCCCAACTTGAATGATTTCTTCTGCACTACCGGATTGACGGCGAATCAACACACGTAAGCGAGCGAGCAACTCTTCGAGTGCAAACGGTTTTCCGAGGTAATCATCTGCGCCGCCATCAAGGCCTTGAACGCGATCTCGAATGTCGTCTCGGGCGGTAAGTATCATCACGGGGAGCTTAAATCCGCCTTTGCGAATCTTACGCAGAACTTCCAATCCATCGATATCGGGGAGAGTGAGATCCAATATTACGGCGGTGAACGCTTCTGTTTTGAGTGCGCTAGTCACGCCAGAGCCTTTTTCCACCCAATCCACGGTGTACCCATGGCGACTTAATGAAGTCACCATGGATTGACCGAGTAGTTTGTCATCTTCTACGAGTAATAAGCGCATGGATTATTTCAAACTCCCAAGAGTCGCTTTAATTTCCAGTTTTCGACCTTTATCAGCCAAAGGCCGGTCAGGGCGAGGTGACGCCTGCATTGCGCGAGTCAAATACACTTTCGCTTCCTTGTCTCGACCTTCTTTTGCAAGGAAGTCTCCATAAAAATAGTTCGGATCGATGCCTTTTGGATTGATCTCTAACGCTTTTTTCAACATTTCTTCGGCTTTATCGTCATCACCAAAGCCAATTGGCCACCCCGGAACTTTGTAATACAGAGAACCTAAACTGGTGTATGCAGATCCATCAAGCGCTTGCGGTGAAGTTGCAATTACCCCTTCGAGTAAAGATTTGGCTTCTTTGGCGAGTGATAGTGCACCCAAGCCACCTTGAGCACCAGCCAGCGATGCTTTATTGATTGCCAGCCAAACGGTAAGTTCGGGATTGCCCGGTTCTCTGTCGAGATAAATACTGGTTTTGGCAATCGCACGATGGAAGCATTGTTCCTTTTCGTCACCATCGGGCGTGCTGTACTGACATTCCGCCCATTTCTTTTGAACCTGTTGCAGTGGAGTATTACCTGCCAACGCAGCGGTCGAAGCTAACGTTGAACAAACCGTCAAAGCGCAAAGTAGTTGTTTGGTCTTCATCGTCCATGTCCTCTTCAATGACTGACTCGGTTTACGTATTGGTGAATGGTTTCTTGCTGCTTACGAATCGCAGAAGAAACCACGCTTGGAAGCAGTTGATTGATGCGCGCAAAAAGCTTTTCTGGCCAACCAATCCATTTCGCGGAAATTTCTTTTTCCAACATGGTGACAACGTGATCGGCTACAATTTGCGGCGAGTCCGTTTTGTTACCCAGTTGTCGATTCATTTCATTGACGGCATCGCTATTGAGCGAGGTTTCTGTCGCCCTTGGTGCCAAATACAGCGCACGGATTCCGGTTGCGAACAGCTCTCTGTCGAGCGATTCGGTAAAACGGTGCAAACCCGCTTTTGCCGCGCAATAGGAGGTATAGCCAGGGTAGCCAATTGAGCCGAATGTGGAACCAATATTGAGAATCACTCCAGGCTGCTTTAACCACGTCAACGCCGATTGGCACAGCAGCATCGGCGCAACGAGATTGAGTTGGATTTCGTCTGCAATCTGCGTTGGTCGTTTGTGACTTAACAACGAGAAATCGTTGCTGCCCGCATTGTTAATCAGTGCGTCCACTTTTTGATGTTGACGCGCTCGATCTTTTATCTCAGTTAATCCTTCTGATGAGGCGATGTCTGCAACGACTACGTCATGACGTTCTGGATTCGACAGTTCACGCTGTAGTGTTTGCAAGCTCTCTTCGTTTCGCCCAACAAGAATGAGGCTGGCACCGCGTTTGGCTAACTCTTGCGCGATGGCTTGCCCAATTCCGCCCGTTGCGCCTGTCAGGAGAATGGTGCTGTTGTTAATGATCATGCTTCACCTCACGCCGCTTGTTGGGTTGAGAAAGAAGGCAAAGAACGCAGCATTTGTCCGTACAATGCGAACACCATTTTTGCGGAGTCGATGATGACTTGTTGATCTTCCACTTTGGTGATTTTGTTCATCAGTGATTCAAAAAATTGCAGATGATCTTGGTCTAACACGCTGTGTGAAACTAGGTAAGTCATTGCCGAAGGCGGTAGGCTTAGCGTTGACTGGATTTTTTCAGCCATTTGGCCACCAATGCCGACGCTGGTGCCTTCTAATACCCACACCATGCCAAACAGCGCGAGTGGGTTGTGGCGGTCAATGTTGTGGTAAAGGTAGGAAACCATCAGTTCAATCGGTGCACCTACTTGACCTACATCTTTGTTATTGCGCACTGCTTCGGCATCGCCGCCGCACGCTTTGATGTCATTTAAAATCCATTCTTGATGGCCTTTCTCTTCCTCGATGTACTCGGCAATGGCATCTCGTACCCATTCGTATTCGCCAGATAGTCGGCCTCCACACGCCATCAGCAAGGGAACAGTGTGCTTAACGTGATGGTAAGCTTGGGTTAGAAAGGCGATATACATATCTTTGGAAATGTTGCCTTGTTGAACGTCTGCGATGACTGGCGCAGTTAACATTGCTTGTTGAGCAGCGGCAGTGCTTTGTTTGAGTTGTTCGAAAAATAAAGTCATAACCTTCTCCTTAAGAAGCCGTTAACTAAGATGCAGTTTGGAAAGACGTAATGTGTTGCTGGAAGGGCAAATCGATGCGTTGGATCTTTTGCGCTTGCAGCGTTAATTCAGGCGTTGTGCTCGCTAATAACTGAGCCACATCATGTTCGATTTGATTCCGTTTGAGCTTGCCGTTATCCGTGTACCAACCAGAGATGGCTCGTGGGTTGTCCAGCAGCAATAAGGTTCGGATTTGAGCGTAATCGGGTAGGGTTTGGTTTAATGCATGAACCTTTGCTTCGACGTCTTCGCTATTGGCAATGACAGCGCATAATGTTTGTTGGCTATCGCCTGTAACGATCAGTGGCGTCATCGGTAAAAACGCCAACGCTTCTGATTCAATCCATTCCGGTGAGACATTTCTGCCGTATGCGGTGACGATAAGGTTCTTCTTGCGTCCTGAGAGAGTGACAAAACCTTGCGCGTCAATTTGGGCTAAGTCGCCAGTCGCTAACCATTCTTGAGTAAACGGCTCATTCAAATAGCCAAGAGCAACGTTGCCTTTGACAAGCAGTTCACCATCTTCCGCGATACGAATCTGAGTGTGCGGAAGTGGTTTGCCACACGTTCCTGCTTTAAATGCTCCTGGTGTATTCAAACAAACAACAGAGCCACATTCAGACAGACCATAACCTTCAAACGCAGGGATGTTCAGTGCATGCGCGGTGTTAATCAGTTGCGACGACACTCTTGCGCCGCCAACGGCGACAAATTTTAGAGAATCCACAAGAGAGGGCTGCTGTTTCGCGATGTGAATGAGCGCAAGCAATAATGCTGGTGTTAGTACTAAGCTTTCTGGCTTGATGGTCGCTAATGCTTGTGCAAACAAACCCGGTTCGAATTGGCTTGAACCGAGTAAGCCGGTTTGCGCTCCGGGTAAAATATATGACGTCACGCCCAACATGAGTGGAACATAAATGCCTGTTATGTTTTCGAGAAGCGTCGATAACGGAAGCAGCACTAAGTGCGAGTGCGCCGTGCCGTTTACTGTGTCGGCGAGCGATGTCGCCACCAAACACAAATGATCATTGCTTAAACAGACGCCTTTAGGCTGACCAGTCGAGCCTGACGTAAATGTGATTTTTCCGGTTTCTGGTAGATAAGCTACCTGTGTATCTTCATCTCCCAACTGGTTACGACGCAGCAAAGGCAAATTTACAATGGAAAACGGATGGTCCTGCTGGTTAAAGCTTTGCTTAGGATGAGAAGTCAACCATGCTTGCCAATCGCCGACTAAAGCATCGGCGCCCGATTGCTCTAATGTGTGTTCAACTTGTGCATCAGAGAAAAAAGTCGGAATAGGTACGACGACTATGTCAGCCGCCATCGCCGCCAAATCAACAATGGCCCAATCGATGCTGTTTTCTGCGCGTAGCGCGAGTGCTCTGATGTTCTGTGCAATAAGCTCGGCGGCAACGAGTTCGATCTTGTTTAACAATTCAGAGTAAGTCAGTTCAACCGTTTGATTCGTTTCGTAGCCGACAAGTGCTACTCGATCTGGTGTTGTTTTTGCCCATTTTGTAATGGCATCGAGGAGAATATTCATACATCACCTATATTCTGGCGTTGTGTTTAACCAAGTTGTTGTGTTTGCGTTTTCTTTCTTGGACTAATCGAAGGCGCTCTAGTCCTTTTTGCAAATTGCCAGCTAACACACGCGGTTGATGTTCGTAGTACGCCCCCCAAGTGGACTCGGCATCGGGGACTTTGTTTTGATCGGCCTGCGCGATGATATGAGGCTCCAATCCTAGACGCGCCATCATGGCGTGAAGTGGGTCTGTCGCGGTGAAGATGCACCATTCAAAACCGAGATTGACCAGCATTTCTGCGATGAGGTAGAAGTGCAGAGATGACATGCCCTTAGCGAAAGATGCCAAGTGACCAAACTCCACTAAGTTCGAACGTTTTACGTCGCAGTTAAATACGTTAGAAACCAGCTTTTGGGCGTCGTCTTCTAAATACTGTTCAAGGAACAAGGGCTCATCTTCGGCGATGCGAAAGCCGCATACGGAAATAATTTGAGTGCCTTCAATGAGGGTTAAATACGCCGGCATAAATTGTTTCAGCTCGGCAAAGAATGCTTCTTGATAACGCTGAGAAACATGCTCGATAACTTGGCTCCAAAGCGGATGCATTGGATAAACGATGTCTAAAGTAAAGCCATCTGCAGAAGTTTGTGCATGGTGTTTCATGAGCGCTTCCTTTGTTTGAGTAGTTATCAACAAAATAAAACGCGAAACTTAAGAAACTCTTAAGGAATCAGCGTTTGTAAATAAATTATTCTGTAAAGACCACTAAGTAATCTTCACCATCAATATTGGATACCAAGTTAAGCAACTTTCGATACTTTGAGTTATCCATAACTTACTAATTTAGCAAAGCCTCTGAAATGCTTTTGTACGTGCGACGAGAAGTCGCATGAAGCGCTGTTCACCGCGATAAGAGTGAACCGTTTGTATCACTAGACGACCCTAAGGCTCTGAATAAAGCAGCGAGCCTGATAATGTAACGAAGTTTGGTATAGTGCTAGACGGGAGCGATACCGTGAGGTGATGATCCTCCTGATAACCACGAATTGGGTGAGTTCTAGGGAATCAGTATGATGAATTAAAGTGAATCCATTTAAGGTGCGTTATGCGATGAAGCGGCGGAAGTGGTTAATACGCTGTGGCCAAAATGGCGATGGGAGTAGGAAAGAGGTTGGACAGTACTCTTTCGTGCTCGATAGGCTCCCCGCACTATAGTGGGCATCTAACCTGATATTGCGCGACATGCGGAACACGGTAAGCCAGTATCGTTCCTTTGGGAAAGCTGTCTGTGAAGAGAGTCGATAGCGGTGCTGGTAAAGGAGGTTGGAAAAAGCGAATGCTGCATTGTAATGATGCAGATACAGAAGGATGTCTGACACTAAAGTGTGCCCACTACCAACTGGTCTCCCATTGCAAGGTGATTTGGAAAACTTTATTTAAGAAGGAACGCAGATGATCTCTTCTCATGAAGTGAGTGCCCCTTCTGGCAGCTCTCAATGGCAATCCATCGACTGGAAAGCGGTTGAGCGCCATGTGTTAAGGTTCCAGATGCGCATTGCAAAAGCAATCCGAGAAGGTAAATACGGTAAGGCGAAAGCACTACAGTGGATACTGACTCACTCGAAAACAGCAAAGCTTCTCGCTGTTCGTCGAGTATCACAAAACAAAGGCAATAAAACGCCAGGAATTGACGGCAACATCTGGAACACCGATGCACGTCGAATGGCGGCAGTCAGTTTACTGAGCAGAAAAGGCTATCGAGCCAAACCGCTCAGAAGAATCTATATCCCAAAGAAAAACGGCAAGCTTAGACCATTAGATATCCCGTGCATGATAGACCGATCGCAACAAGCGTTACATCTTCTAGCACTAGAACCTATATCGGAAACAATTGCCGACCCTAACAGCTATGGGTTTAGACCAAACCGAAGCGCAGCCGATGCAATACAGCAGTGCTTCAAATGCCTGTGCAAAAAGGGAGCAGCACAATGGGTTCTTGAGGGGGATATCAAAGCTTGTTTCGACAAGATAGATCACCAATGGCTACTTGATAATATCCCGACAGACAAAAGGATGCTCAAGCAATGGCTGAGATGTAGCTGTATAGACAAAGGGCTGTTCTACAAAACGGCAGAGGGAAAACCACAAGGCGGGATAATTTCACCCACCCTGATGTTACTCACTCTTGTCGGACTAGAAAAGTTAACTAAGTCTATCGCTCGCAAAACAGGCAGCAGAGCAAACTTTATAGGTTATACTGACGACTTTGTTATCACTGGGTCTTCAAAGGAAGTTCTTGTGAATGACATTAAGCCGCAACTGATAGCTTTCTTACAAGAAATAGGTTTAACACTTTCTGAAGAGAAAACGCATGTGACTCATATCAATGATGGTTTTGACTTTCTTGGCTTTAACGCCAGAAAGTACAAAGGGAAACTGCTCATTAAACCGAGCAAATCCAACGTATTATCATTCTTAAGAAACATGCGTGACCTCATCAGAAAACACGCGACAATCCCAGTAGCGGGCCTCATCAAGATGATGAATCCAAAACTACGAGGATGGGCGAATTACTATCGCCATTGTGTTGCTAAACAAACCTTCGGTTATGTTGGTCATCAGATGTTTCTAGCGTTATGGCGATGGTCAGTCAGGCGTCACCCAAACAAGGGACGCAAATGGATCGCACATAAGTACTTTCTAAACTATCAAGGGCAATGGATTTTCCATGCCTGGTTTAAAAAGGATGGACTGTATGGCGTGATCCGACTGTTTCAAATCGGTCAGGTGCCAATTAAGCGACATGTAAAAATCATGAGTCAAGCGAACCCATTCGATCCTTTTTGGGAGGGTTTTCTCAATGAACGTAAGGTGAAAAACACAGGTCGTAATTCATGGTTTGACCCTGTTGCCACTGCTTTGTGAGTTGCTTGGTTACTAAAACGCCTTAGTGGAGGCTTGCGCCGTATGCAGTGAAAGTTGCACGTACGGATCTCAGGAGGGCGGCATTTGGTAACAGGTGTCGCCTATCCGACAGATATTCGTTACCGTATCAGCAAATAGGCTGTTCGCTTTGATTGTGACTCATCAGCGACTCTTTCAGTTCGAGTATGAATCAGTACTGTTTAACTTCGACGGAATATACACTATTTCCATCCCACATAAGAGTCACTGCTAATTCTAATGCTATTCATGTAGATTTGCCATAGTAACTCTTATGCATGCGATTATTTAAATGTGGAATAAATCCTTACTAAAAACTGAAAGTATGAATTTTACTTTTATATCAAACACATAGAGGCTTGTGGTGCCAGTTTTTGACCTTTTTACTCCTATTTCGACCTCAGAATCTTATAGATTTATTCCACATTTACTTGTAACACCGTCCGTGTTGACCGGTTATCGTTATTGCAGAGTAGAAATGTGGAATGAAAGTATGAATTTCTCATTTCAGTCCGTTTTCAGTATGATTTTTCCTTGTTGCACGAGCAAACAAAATCTTTCGTAATCATGCTGGTAAACATAAATAGGGTGTAGTGCCGCTGAACCAACCAAATAAGTTTCAAAAGCCTTCTGCAAAGGGGGGAAGCTCTCGTGGGTCTACAACGGTGAATGGGACATTTAGCAGAGTCAATGGCGTGAGTGCAGGCAGTGGTTTCTTGTTTTGTGTGGTCATGATTTTAAGCTCCTGTGCTGCTTCAAGCGTATAGCTCCCAGTTCAGACTAGCAAGGGTAATATGCTTCATGGGGAAAGCTTCAAACTTTTATTCCACATCTTTTTCAAAATATGAATAGCACTGTTATACAT
>NZ_WXWS01000306.1:0-14900 GCF_009904715.1 Vibrio sp. V42_P2S4T144
CTTCAATAAAGCTTGAGATGAAGTAATAGCTATGGTCATAGCCTGGTTGCATTCTCAAGGTTAGGTTTGAATCGTGTATTTTTGCCGCAGCAATCAGCGCTTCCGGTCTAAGCTGCTCATTTAAGAAGCCATCAGCATCACCTTGATCAACCAAAATTGGTAATGGTGATTGTTGTTGTTTTAGAAGTTCACTTGCATCGTATTGCTTCCAGCTTTCAAGCTCCTTGCCTAAGTAAGCAGTAAAGGCTTTTTGTCCCCAAGGGCATTGCATTGGGTTACTGATTGGACTGAACGCTGAAATAGAACGGTACTGTTCTGAATTTTTCAGACCAATGGTGAGCGCTCCGTGGCCGCCCATACTGTGACCGGAAATTGACTTCACGTCAGAGACTGGGAAGTTACTTTCGATGATCGCAGGCAACTCCTCAGTCACATAGTCGTACATACAGTAATGCAGTGACCAAGGTGCTTGCGTCGCATTAAGGTAAAAGCCAGCTCCTTTTCCTAGGTCATAGCTTTCGTCGTCAGCGATACCTTCGCCTCTCGGACTTGTGTCTGGTGCAATGATCGCAATGCCAAGCTCGGCCGCCATACGAAATGCGCCCGCTTTCTGCATAAAGTTCTCATCGGTACACGTTAAACCAGAGAGCCAGTATAGCGCGGGTACGGGATTTGATTTCGTTGCGTTAGGTGGCAAGAATATCGCGAAGCGCATGGTGCAGTTTAGGGCATTGGATTCGTGTGTATATTGCTTGTGCCAACCGCCAAACACTTTGGCTTGGCTTACATTTTCAATGGTCATGAATAAACTCTCTAATTAGCAGAAGGAATTCAGGCTCCCCAAAAGGAGAGCCTGAGGCAGCATTATTGATCCATATGGATAACTGTTCGGATGCTCTTACCTTCATGCATCAGATCAAACGCTTTGTTGACGTCTGCTAATCCCATTGTGTGGGTAATGAACTCCTGTAAGCCGAATTCACCAGCCATGTAACGGTTTACGATTTCTGGAAGCTCAGAGCGACCTTTAACGCCACCGAAAGCGCTGCCACGCCATACACGACCAGTTACCAGTTGGAATGGACGAGTTGAGATCTCTTGACCTGCACCAGCAACACCAATGATGACTGACTCACCCCAACCTTTGTGACAGCACTCAAGTGCTTGGCGCATCACGTTTACGTTACCGATACATTCGAATGAGTAGTCAACACCACCGTCTGTCATTTCAACAATCACTTCTTGAATTGGCTTGTCGAATTTTTGTGGGTTGATGCAATCAGTTGCACCAAGTTGTTTCGCTAGGTCGAATTTGCTTTCGTTGATGTCTACACCGATGATGCGGCTGGCACCAGCCATGCGAGCACCGATGATTGCAGAAAGACCGATACCGCCTAGACCAAAGATTGCCACTGTGTCGCCTTTTTCAACTTTAGCTGTGTTTAATACCGCACCCATACCAGTGGTTACGCCACAACCTAGAAGACAAACTTCTTCAAGTGGTGCTTCTTTGTTTACTTTCGCTAGTGAGATTTCTGGAAGAACCGTGTACTCAGAGAAAGTAGAACAACCCATGTAGTGGAAGATAGTTTCGCCGTTGATAGAGAATCGGCTTGTGCCATCTGGCATTAGGCCTTTACCTTGCGTTTCACGAACGGCCTGACATAGGTTCGTTTTGCCAGATTTACAGAACTTACACTCACCACATTCAGCAGTGTAAAGTGGGATAACGTGGTCGCCAACTTCAACGCTTGTTACGCCTTCGCCAACCATTTCAACGATGCCGCCACCTTCGTGACCAAGGATTGAAGGGAAGATACCTTCTGGATCGTCACCTGATAGTGTGAATGCGTCAGTGTGACAAACACCAGTTGCTACGATGCGTACTAGCACTTCGCCGGCTTTTGGAAGTTGTACATCAACTTCTTCCATTTTAAGCGGCTCACCTGCAGCCCAAGCGACCATTGCTTTTGATTTTATGTGAGTTTGACCAGGTTTGATTTCAAGCGACATTGGATGTTTCCTTTATATTTTCAGTATATGGAGTGACGTAATAAGCGTAGTTAAGGTTTGCTTACCGCGCTGCGTCGTTTTGTTGGTGCTCATTTTAGGTGTTTCAGTAAAAATGATAATCCGTCCATTTTGAAAATGATTTTTACATATGCGTAATAATGATAAGGTGAGCATGTAAAAAGAGTGCTATGCCTCCTTAAAGCGGAAGGGAAATGGAAAAGGTGATTGACCTGAAGTTAGATAGAGGGGCTAAAGTAGAAAACAGTCAAACCATCAGCTAAGTAAGAGTCATTATGAATAAGACGGATCTGAGTGCCTATTTAACCAAGCTAGGCTTGCCTAGTGAATTGCCCGCCGATTTGGAGTCATTGCACAGAGTTCACGTGGCGCAGCATCGTTGCCTGCCGTTTGAGAATTTTGACATCGCATTGCAGCGAGGCGTTTCTGTTGAGATTGAAGATATTATTCAAAAAACCGTGTACCACTCTCGCGGTGGTTACTGCTTTGAATTAAATGGTTTAATGCTTGATGTGCTCAACACTCTTGGGTTTGAAGCGCGAAGTTTGCTAGGGCGTGTACATGTGTCTGGTACACCAACAGGTCGTAGTCATCAAATCACGTTAGTGACGTTAGAGGAACAAACATGGATTGTCGATGTGGGTTTTGGCTCCAATACCCCTCGAGCGCCATTGCCATTTATCCTTGACCAAGTGATTCAGACGGATTTACAAACCTTCCGTTTTGTCAAAGATGCTCAGTTTGGTTATTTCCTCCAAGTGCTTTCAACCGATGGAACGGACGTGTGGAACAATCTATACAGCTTTGACCTAGAGTTCGTGTGTGCTGGTGACATTGCATGTAGCAACTTCTTTACCTCGACTTCGCCTAATTCGCGTTTTACTAGCGCAAGAGTCGCTGCTAGAGCGACAGAAAGTGGGTTGGTGACGCTGCTTAACTACACACTCAGATGCACCAATCATGAAGAGCTAACAGAAATAGAGCTAGAGCCAGGTCAAACCTACCTGGATGCGTTGAAAGAATATTTTGGCATTGAGCTTGATGCGCAATACGACGATCTTCGTCCGTTACCTGACGCGTAAAGTTTTCCCGTTTTCAAAGCGTAGCGCGACGAGAACAATGTAATCACTATTTGTCTAGAAGAGGTCGACAGGAATACAGCATGGCGAATTGGGAAGGAGTCAGCGAGTTTGTTGCCGTAGCGGAAACTAACAGCTTTACAGCTGCCGCGGCTAAACTGAAAACGTCAGTGGCACAAATCAGTCGCCGCGTATCGGCACTTGAAGAGCGTCTTGCGGTCAAGTTACTGCATCGCACGACGCGAAAAGTTTCTCTGTCTGAAGCTGGACAGCTTTATTATCAGCAGTGCAAACACTTGGTCGAAGGGCTAGAACTAGCTGAGCTTGCTGTAACGCAAATGCAAACCGAACCGCGAGGTTTGCTGCGTGTGACAGCGCCTGTGACCTATGGGGAAATGAACCTCGCACCGCTCTTGCATCAGTTTTTGGAGAAGTACCCGCGTGTGGACCTCGATTTAGTTCTGACCAATCAAAAACTGGATTTGATAGAGCAAGGGGTAGACGTGGCGATTCGTCTTGGCCGCCTGCAAGATTCCAGCATGATCGCAAAGCGTCTTTCGTCGCGTCAAAATTACGTGTGTGCTAGCCCTATGTATTTGGAGCGATTTGGCGAGCCTCACACATTATCCGAACTGGCTCGACATCAGTGCCTAGTTGGTTCGGTCGATTATTGGCATTTTAAGGAAAATAAACGCGATAAGTCTTTGCGCGTATCGGGGAGAATTAAATGCAATAGTGGTTTTGCGCTAATGGGCGCCGCCAAACGTGGTTTGGGTTTAGTGCAGTTGCCGGACTATTACGTTCAAGAAGCTCTAGATAAGGGGTGAGCTAGTCGAGGTGCTGACCGATTACCGAGACGACCGTGAAGGCATTTGGGCACTGTATCCACAAAGCCGAAATTTATCGCCCAAAGTGAGGTTGTTAATCGACTTTTTAGCGCAGGAACTAGCGGATTAGAGTTTTCATGAACTTTAATACAACTGAAGTTGCTAAAACGCCCAGTGATGCCGGGCGTTTTTATTAGGATGAGAGCTGGAATCGAAAAGACATGAATCACTATTGGTTGGATTCCGCGTCTTCACGTTTAATCACTTTGTGCCCATCTTCAGACACGCCTTGCTTCCAATAGCTGCTGATGTAGATATTCTCGCGATCGACTTCTTTCTCATTGCGGAAATATTGGCGCAGCGCGCGCATTGAATCGAACTCACACGCACACCATACCGAAGCGTTACCGTCTAACCACTCGAGTTCGCGAACGCTATCAGCCAAGGTTTGCTGTTCAGTTAGCCAAATCAACTCCATACCGGCTGGCGTGTTTAGGGGTTGAATGTCGGCTGGAGACATCACGCTGATCACAGCGTAGCCTTTGGCCTCTTCGGGCAGCGTACGAATTTTCGCAGAAAGTGCTGGAAGTGCTGTCATATCGGCAGCCATGAAGAACCAATCCGCCTCAGTATTTAAGTTGGAGATGCTACCTGGCCCAACAATGCTGATCGTGTCGCCTTTTTGCGCGGCCATTGCCCAACGCGCTGCAAATCCGCATTGCAGATCTTGCGTTACGTGTCGGACGAAATCCACTTCGATTGAACTGGTTTCTGGATGAAAGCGTCGGATAGTGTAGGTGCGCATGATTGGTCGGTCGTCTTCTGGCAGGATGCTCAGATCCGCGCCGCCCATATCGTTAAACAGTAATTTGATGTAACTGCCTTCGCAGTCACGAGGAAAGTGGCTCAGCGCCTCACCTTGCAAGGTAATGCGCTGCATGTTTGGAGTGATGGTTTCTGTGTCTGTGACAACAAGCGTTTTAGGTTGAGGCTTCTTTTTCATTGTTACTTTACTCGATAATTATTCTCTTTCTCATTTAAAGATTATCAAGTTCCCTAACAAGAGGGTAGCGTCTTTAAACAAATTTACACTGTGAATTAACGCCAAAGCCTCAAGAAAAATATTACCTCTATCCTTTCTCTAACCACGTAAAGTGAGTCGTTTTTTAACCATAAATGGACTTATATCATTGGAATCGTAGACAAAAGCAACAGCGCTGCCATGCTGTAGTTGAACCCCTTAACGCGTTTATCGGTGGTCAACCAACGCTGCAATTGCATACCTGCCGCCGTCCAAAATGTCACCGATGGCAAGTTAGCTAAACAGAAGATACCGGCAATAAAAGTCAGTTCGAGCCAAGAACCGCCACTGGTGTATACCGTAATGGCCGTCAACGCCATCGACCAACCTTTTGGGTTCACCCATTGGAATGCAACAGCCCCTAAAAAAGACATCGGGCGAAAATCGTGTTTTGCTTCTGTTTTGTCGCTGGTGGCGATTTTGTACGTCAAGTACAGCAAATAACTCAAGCTCAATACTTTTAAAATCGAGTGGGTTAGCGGGTAGGCATGGAACAGGCTCATCAAGCCAATACCCACCAAAATTAGCATGGCACCAAAGCCGAAGGTAATGCCCAACATGTGTGGGATAGTGCGTTTAAAGCCGACATTTGCCCCTGAGGTCATCAACATAATGTTATTGGGACCCGGCGTAAAAGTGGAGACAAAAGCGAACAACGCCAAAGCGCCCAGTTGATGATATTCCATAGATTGTTCCTTGAATCAGTTCTCGATAAGTTGAGAACAACTATAAGTAGAACTGAGGTCAATATTGTGCTTTTATTTGATGATTAGAAACTAAATAAGCAATGAAACATCATCATGGATAGATTTGACGAAAGAATATTGCAAGTGCTCAAACGAGACGGAAGAATCTCCAATGTGGAGCTGTCGGAACGCGTTGGTTTATCTCCGTCTGCAACCTTACGCCGAGTGCAAGATTTAGAGCGTAAAGGCGTTATCAAAGGCTACCGAGCAGTACTGGATAATCAGCAACTTGGCGTGGGTTTTGTTGCTTATGTGTCGATTGGTTTGGCCTCGCACTCTAAGCAGGCGCAGTTGGGTTTCGAAGAGCATGTGCGTTTTGTAAACGAGGTGGTGGAATGTCACAACATCACTGGCGCGAACGAATATTTGCTGCGTGTGGAAACGCAAGATCTCGCCGCTTATAAAGCGTTTCACGCTGATGTGTTGGGTGAGTGCGAACACGTCAAGTCGATCACAACCATGGTGGTGATGGACACACCAAAAGACGAGCGCTAGCCAAACGAGAGTGACAGTTTTTGTGGCACACGAATTTGAAGTGACTCGAAAGAGTCAGTCGAGTATGAGAATGGTTCACAACAAATGCTGGAAAGCAGATGGCACTCTTACAATTTCCATATTTATTCTCACCTTCTAAATAATCCCATCCTGCTAGTTTTGCTTAAACCGCTTGTGTTTCAGAGCGGCGAGTCAGCAAAATTAAGGATGAACGATGAAATCACATGTAACACTTCCTCTTTTGAGCTTAAGCGCTGTTGCCGCATTGAGCTCATTTAACGTCAACGCCCACGGCTGGGTAGAATTTCCAAGTGCGCGTCAAAATACGTGTTATTTAGACGGTGGCTTTTGGACCAACGAGATCCCTAACCAAGCGTGTAAAGCGGCTTTTGATGAATCTGGCGCGTATCCGTTTGTGCAGCGTAGCGAAATTGCAGCAAACGTACCAAATTACCGAGATATGGAGCATGTGAAAGCCGTGGTTCGCGACGGTGAGCTATGTTCTGCTGGCGATACAGCTAAGAAAGGCTTGAACATTCCTTCTCCAAACTGGCAGCGCACCAATGTTACGCCAGATGCAAATAACCAGATTGAATTGGTGTTTTACGGCAAAGCGCCGCACAACCCATCGTACTGGGAATTCTATCTCACCAAGCCAACTTATGATGATTCAAAACCTCTTACTTGGAGTGATTTAGAGCTGATCGACACCGCAGGTGATGTGTATGTTGATGCGGAAAAACGCTACCGTATTCAGGTGACTTTCCCTGCTGATCGTTCGGGCGATGCGGTACTTTACACTCGTTGGCAGCGTATTGATGTCGCTGGGGAAGGTTTCTACAACTGTAGTGACATTACGTTAAACGGAACAGGCACGACGCCACCGACTGACCCTGTTGATCCAACCGAACCGGGCAATAATCTGACATCTCTAGGCTACTTTGTTCAGCAAGGTTTCGGACCAGTAGAAGCGGGTGACACCATCCGTTTCCGTACGTTTAATGCGACAGGCAATGAAATTGTCGATATTTCACTACCAATCAGTGCGAACAATACGGCGACTTGGGCGGCAGAAATAGCAGATCAATTTAACGCGCAGCAAACGGGCGATTGGTATGTGGGCATTTGGCATCAAGAGATGAGCCACTACATGTTCGATAGTAACAACGTGAATGCGAACCAAGTATTAGCGCCAAGTGCAGACTTCAGTTATGCGTTGTCACTGATCAAAGCGGATGTAACGCCACCAGTTGAACCAACCAACTTGTGGGACAAGACGGCCGTATACAACCAAGGTGATGTGGTGACGCACAACGGCAAAGAATGGACTGCCCAGTGGTGGACGTCTGGTGAGGAACCAGGCACAACAGGCCAATGGGGTGTATGGCGTTAAGCCATTTATTCGGGCCCTGAACAATAAAACCCTTCTCATGTGAGAAGGGTTTGTTTTTTAGCCTAAAACGACCACTTTGGTCGAGTGGTTGTCTTGAAAATCAGAGCACATATCGTTATTCGCTTGCTCTCCACTCGCTCCAGTTGAGCATCGCGTAGTCTGCCAGTTTGAGCATCGGAATGTCTTCGTGTGTATCACCGTAGGCATAAACAGACGCAAATTCGTCGAGCGAAAACGTGGCCCTAACGCGCGAGACTTTTCTTTCTAAACTGCAATCACCTTGTTGGTAAAAGCCACTCAGTTTTGGCTGTTCTGAGATCAGTTCACTGCACAACAAGTGGTAACCGTTCGCTTCACACCAAGGCTTGAGATACGCATTGAGTGATGCCGACACTACCACAATGGTATCGCCTCTGTGTTGATGCCACGCCAACCTTTCCATCGCTTCTGGCCTCAAGTACAGCGGGATCACTTCATGGGCAAACTGAGCGCCAATCGCTTCAATTTGCTGCGTTTCTTTCCCTGAAAATGCAATAAAACTGCTGAGAGGGCGCATAACACGAGCGGGTAACACTCCGAGTTTGTACAGCGCATAAAATGGCATGATAGCGACCTTTCCTACTCGTTTGCGCAGGCCATAAGCAGAATAGTGGAGGAAAAGGCTAAACATATCCTCTCGGGTGATGGTGCCATCAAAATCAAACAGTGCCAGTGACGGCTTAGTAGTATCGAGCAAATTCAGCGCCTATTTTTTGGTTTAAGATCGTTTTGTGTTTATTGATAAAACACCGCCAACCAGATGGTTTCTTGCGTTGGGTCAGTCCAGCTCACTTTGTGTTTGGTATGAGCTGGAATCGTAACGTGATCGCCTGCCTCAAGTCGTTGCACGACACCTGATTCAAAAGTCAGCTCTCCTGCTCCTTTAAGAACCAAGACCCATTCATGTTCTTCTTGATCGTACCAGCCACTTTCGGGCGAGGTTTGCCCCGTTGAGACAATGCGTTCTATACGCAGGTTTTTGTGGGTCAGCAGGTCTTCGAACACTTCCTCGTCGAGGTTATTCGGTAAGTCTTTAAACAGGTTCATGGCCTTTCCTTAAAGAATGATCAGTCCAAAAGGCGCAAGCAATTGCTCTTGTTGCCAATCACAAATTTTAACACCAAACAGAGAAACGCGGCGCACATCTAGCCCGTCTAGTTCGACATGAGTCAGATCACATTGCTCAACGTTAAAGGTTCCCCATTGTTCTGGCGAGAATTCGCAGCGAGATAAATCCGAGCCTTTGAGAGTTGCCCCTGCGAGGTTCGCACCGTTCCAACGGTTTTCAAAGAGGTCACATTTTTCTAGTAACACTCGCTCGAAGTTACAGTAGGTGAGGTTGCAGCCAGTAATAAAAGCAGAACAGAAAAACATGGTGTTACTGACGCGATTAGCAAAGTTCGCACCTTGGAAGTTTGCCCCTTTGAGATCGCACTTACGTAGCTCCAAGCCCATACAATTTGCGCCGTTAAACAGGCTCATCGCCAACATACAGTTCGTAAAGCTGGCGTCTTTTAAGTTCGCGAAGCGAAAACTACACCCTTCTAGCGCTTTGGATTCGATAAAGCGACAGTCGATGAACTTAGCATCGCGCAGATCGGCATGGTCGAAACTGCACATATAAAAGTGGCAGTTTTTAAAGGTGGCATTCTGAAAATCGTGATGAGAAAAGTTTTCTCGTTCAAAAATGAGATCGGTTTTTAACATGTCTTCTCCTTATCTGCGAGCAGACTAGCACTCCAAGTGACTGATTTTCCAGAAAAATAACTTCTTGTATTTCAGTGTTTTACAAACCCCTCAAATCGCGATTTTAAGGGGTCAAACGAGCTTTTTAAGTGGGTTATTTTTTGAAAATAGAAGACGTAGAGGAAGAAAAAAGTTTTTACTGGCTACGAGCCTTAACGAGAGGATTCGCATTTATGGGTATGCATGGCAACTCACACGCACAGTTTGCATTACAGAATTGTATCCTATTTGCATAATTTGTTGATCAATATGGCGTTTCTCCATACAAAAAACCTATATTTTTCACAAATTGATTTCCATCAAAATAGTAGGGTTTCTATGTGCTAGATTGCGCACAGCTCAAAAAGATATAGATACCCGTGTGCTTCAAGGCGCTGAGTTTACTTGAAATCTCAGATCAGTTAGCAGGCACCCCTTTGGGTACGACATAACGAAGCCCTACGAAAGGAAATAAAAATGAAAAAAACAATCTGCAGTCTAGCAGTGGTTGCTGCACTCGTGTCACCAAGTGTTTTCGCTCATAAACAAGGTGACTTCGTTCTTCGTGTTGGTGCGGCGTCTGTCGTTCCAAATGACAGCAGTGATAAGATTCTTGGTTCTCAAGAAGAGTTAGAAGTTGACTCAAATACGCAGCTTGGTTTGACGTTTGGCTACATGTTTACAGACAACATCAGTTTAGAGCTTCTAGCAGCAACACCATTCAGCCACGATATTTCAACAGACTTGTTAGGTCTTGGTGATATCGCGGACACCAAACACCTTCCACCAACGCTTATGGTGCAGTACTACTTTGGCGAGCCACAAAGTAAGTTCCGTCCATACGTGGGTGCAGGTCTCAACTACACCATGTTCTTTGATGAGGGCTTCAATAGCACGGGTAAAGGCGCTGGTCTTTCAGATCTTAAGTTGGATGATTCATTCGGTCTAGCAGCGAATATTGGTGTGGACTACATGATCAACGATCAATGGTTCCTCAACGCTGCTGCGTGGTACGCAAACATTGAAACAGAAGCAACTTACAAAGCAGGTGGAGAGAAGCAAAAAACCGACGTCAAAATTAACCCTTGGGTATTTATGATCAGCGGCGGTTACAAGTTCTAAGAAAAACCAGTAGTTACACGCACATTACTATTATTGGCATGACTTTGGGGGCGGTTACGGGGACTGCCCCTCTTTTTATCCTCGTTTTGATTGCACATCATTTACTCCACTTAGCAACATGCAAAATTGGATCTTTACCTTGCAGATCATTTTATTGTCGGAAGATCGAAAAGTCCTACACTGATCACATAATTGAACAAGTGGACAATATAAATGAGCGACGACATCGCAAAGCATTCCTCCTCCAGATCTAAGCTGGTAAAAACTCTTTTCTTTACTCTCTGTGTTATCGCATTTGGTGCGATGTATTGGTCTTGGCAGTATTCAGATAGTCACCCAAGCACGGAAGATGCCTACGTTAGGGCAAAAATTTTGTCGGTAGCGCCTCAGGTAAAAGGCCAAGTGGTTTCTGTGGATGTCAAAGACTTCCAATCTGTTAACAAAGGTGACCTACTGCTGAAGATAGATTCACGCCCATATTTGTTGGCAGTGAAGCAAGCAAAAGCGGCATACCAATTGGCGGTCCAGCAACATGACGTTGCCGATAAGCAGGTAACTGAAGCTGTTGCGGGCTTAGATGCGGCGCGCTCTAACCTGATAGAAGCGCAAGTAGAGTACAAACGTACGGATTCCCTAGTGAAACGCAAACTGGCGTCGGACCAAGATTTAGATACGGCGAAAAACAAACTCGCCAATGCCCAAGCGAGCCTAGAGCAAGCGCGCGCGACGGTAGAAAAAGCCATTGCGAACCGTGGTGAAGAAGGCGCAGAGGCTGCGGTCGTTCAACAAGCTGCAGCACAGTTAGCGCAAGCGGAGCTGAACTTGAGCTACACCGACATTACGTCACCAGTGGATGGCATTGCCGGTGAAATCAATACGCACGTAGGCTCGGTCGTTAGCGTGGGTCAAACGCTGTTCCCTGTGATTTTAAAAGGCAGCTATTGGGTACGCGCGAATTTTAAAGAAACCGATCTTACTCATATTAAACCTGGCATGCATGCGGATGTGGTGATTGATATGTACCCAGACGTGGTGTGGAAAGCAACGGTAGAACAGCTGTCGCCTGCGAGTGGTACATCGTTCTCTTTGATGCCACCAGAAAACGCAACGGGTAACTGGGTTAAAATCAAACAGCGTTTCCCTGTACGTTTGGCATTAGAAGTACCGGCCGATGCGCCGCAACTTCGCGTGGGTGCGAGCTCAGAAGTCACCATTGATTTGCAAAGTAGCGTGCAATGAGCCATCAAATTACGGCAGACAAACGGGGGATTGCCACCGTCGCCGTGATGCTTTCTGCCATCATGGTGTTAATCGATATGACCGTTGCGAACGTGTCGCTATCGCACATGATGGGCGCGTTGGGCGCAACGGCAGACCAAATTACTTGGGTGCTGACGGGTTACAGCATGGCGGAAGCGATCTTCATTCCGATGACCAGTTTCTGGGTGTCGCGCTTTGGTGAACGCAAAGTCATGCTGGTTGCTGTGATCGGTTTTGTGATTGCCAGTGCGCTTTGTGGGCAAGCACAGTCTCTTGAAGAGATGGTGCTATTTCGCATTATTCAAGGCGCTTTCGGCGCGTCGGTGATTCCATTAGCGCAGTCGACGTTAGTGCAGATTTATCCGTACGAACAAAAAGGCAAAGCGATGGCGATTTTCTCCATCGGCATTTTGCTTGGTCCTATTTTGGGCCCAGTCGTGGGTGGCGTGATCACCGACAACATCAATTGGCGCTGGATTTTTTACATCAACTTGCCATTCGGTTTGATTTGTACCTCTTTGATTTATCGCTATATCCACATCGACAACAAATCCAAACCTAACTTTGACTGGTGGATCATCGGTTACATGGCGTTAGGTGTGGGCGCGTTGCAGTTTGTGTTGGATAAAGGTAACGAAGAAGACTGGCTCAACTCACGCATGATCCAGACCGCGATATTACTCGCTGTCATGGGGTCGGTGATGTGGATTTATCGCAGCTGGAAAACCAAAAGCCCAATAGCGCCATTGTGGCTACTGAAAGACCGAAATCTTATGGTCTCGTCGTTGATGATTGCCGTGGTGTCGATGGCGATGTTTGGCCTGACGACTCAACAACCGATGCTGTTGGAAAGCTTGCTGGATTATCCGGTCTCAACCACTGGCTTATTAATGGCACCGCGTGGATTGGCGTCAGCGGCGATGTTGATTTTGGTGATTAAGCTCAATCCGCAATTCGATCCCAGAATCAAAATAGTCTTTGGCTTGAGCTGCATCGGGATTGGTAGTTATTTGATGACGCAATACTCACTGCAGATCGATACATTTTGGATTGTGATGCCGAGTATGATTCAGGGGATGGGGCTTGGTTTAACCTTCTCGACGCTGTCCACCTTGGCGTATTTAACGATTCCGAAAGAGCAATCTGTTGCGGCGGCAAGTATTTACAATCTGTTCCGTACGATTGGTAGTTCGTTTGGTATCTCTATCGCCACCACGTTCCAATATCGTGATAGTCAGCAGCAATGGCATGCGCTGGGAGAGGGTTTTAATCCTTATAATCCTAACTTGCATGACTGGGCGGCCAATCAGGGGCTTTCCATTACCGACCCGGTTGCGTTAGACCAATACCAACAGATGTTGCAGCAGCAATCGCAAATGGTCGCGTTTGTGCACACCTTCCAGCTTGTGGGAGTGATGTTCGTGATCATGATGCCGATGTTGGTTTTCATCCGGTCGCGTGAATAACAACAAGTTCAGGTGAACCGTGTAAGAGAACGCCTCTCAAGTTGTGACAGCTTGAGAGGCGTTTTTTATTGGACGGCGTCAGTGAAAGAAGGACGTTTACTCAAATGTCACTTCGTCAAAATGCGGATTGGTTTTGAGCGCGCGCATTGCGACTAATTGTTCAGTCGGGAAGGCGGTGTGCTCACCATCCATATCTAAAAACAAGCACTCTTGTCGCTGCATGTCGTAGCCTGTGTCGAACGCGTTGCCCTGATGAGTTTCACCATTTTTTAGTGTGATCTCGATAGGGAGCTTAAACATACAGGCGATTTCAATAAAATCGTATTGGCTGCAAGTCACCATAGCTTTCTCCTTTCAAACCGACGCAGTATTCAGAAGGTTTGAGAACCGCTTCCTTAATATAGAAAACGTTTGATTGAAACTGAATCTTCATCTTACACCTCATTTTGGTCACGAAATAGACATACACGCACGTTTTAATAAACCTACTGTTGAGCGTTCGCAAGCGAGACAAAACTACGATATGTCTGAAACGATACTTAAGCGCACATACCTAACGAGTGAACAAAAGACACAAAAGCCAAGTTCACTGATTTCCCCTCAAACCTACCATGCGCAGTTGGCGCACCGTGTTCACCACTCGCCTCAATTTGAAAACGGCCGCGTTAAAAACGAGATGCCAAATATCCCTAGCCCGCAATCATTCTGGCAGGTGTGTTGGAGCTATCTTGGTGGTAGAACGCCATTGAGTCCTAACGAACATCTGCCACATTTCCCAATTCAACCTACGCAGTTTGCGCAGAGAAGTGAATCGATGCGCGTTACTTGGCTGGGCCATTCCACCATGCTGGTGGAGGTCGATGGCATTCGAATTCTGACTGATCCGGTATTTGATTACGCTTCTCCGTTCATCGCAAAAGCGTGGTTTGAACGCAATATTCCCAATACCCATGCCAGAGATTGTTTGCCGATTCCTGAAATGATCGTGATTTCGCACGATCATTACGACCACTTAGAAGCATCGACCATACGTTTCTACGCTGATAAATCCGTGACGTTTTATGTGCCCTTAGGGGTTGGCAAGCATCTGATAAAGTGGGGCGTTTGCGCAGACAACATCGTGGAATTCGATTGGTGGGATAGCGTGCACTATTCCGGAACTGAACTGATTTGTACGCCCGCTAACCATAATTCTGGTCGTACTTATTTCGATAAAAACTCGACCTTGTGGGCTTCTTGGGTCATCAAAGGCAAAGAAGAGACGCTCTATTTTAGTGGCGATTCAGCTTACGATTCGCACTTTTCCGAGATCGCACAGCGATGTGGACCAATCGACATTGCCTGTTTGGAAGTGGCTGCTGATGTGAAAGGCCAAGGTTATCCGGTCGAAAACTGGGGGCACATGCAGGCTCATCATACCGTGCAAGCGTTTCACGATTTAAATGCGAAAAAACTGTTGCCAGTACATTGGGCTACATACGAGCTGTTTACTCACCGCTGGGACGAACCGATTTTAGATTTGCTTGCCCATTGTCAAAAAGAACATATAACGCTGCTGACGCCAATGCCGGGGGAGAGTTTTTTCGTTCATAAAAAACAGATAAATAAACAATGGTGGCGAGAAAAAGAAACAGGT
>NZ_WXWS01000469.1:0-9664 GCF_009904715.1 Vibrio sp. V42_P2S4T144
GCACAGCTGTTCGCTGAATTCCGTTTACAAGCCTTTCACAGTTAGATAATTAAACCACCCAATCAACACTTGAGAGCATAATACTCCAAATAACTACTTATGCTGGATTTTCATTTCTAAAGTAAAAACTCTACCTTTAAACTTTCGTCCCACGTTATAAACAAATCAGCGAACATTCGAATGAAAACCAACAAGACTCTTCTATCAACAGCAGTGGCATTAAGCCTACTTGGCACAACGGGCATGGCTAACGCAGCAGGTTTCCAACTTGCTGAATATTCTGCAACAGGCCTAGGTCGAGCATATGCTGGTGAAGCAGCAATGGCTGACAACGCAAGTGCACAATGGCGTAACCCAGCAATGCTAACTTATTTGGAAGGCACTCAAGTGTCCGTTGGTGCAATCTATGTGAACCCAAATATTGATATTGAAGGTGATGTAAACTTCCACGGTAGCACTTCTTCTGCATCTTCAGATGACTTCGCACATGATGCAATCATTCCAAACTTCTACCTATCACACCAATATAATGAGAAATTCGCAATTGGTTTGGCATTTGGCACCAACTACGGCATGGAAACCGATTTAGGTAAAGGCTTTGGTGCCTCGCACTTCGGTAACGAAGCAAGCGTAACGACAATGGAAGCGAACTTGAACGCAGCTTACAAAGTCAATGAATCAATCAGCGTTGGTGGTGGTATCCGTTACATCATCGGCGAAGGCAGCTTTGGCGCAGCAGCTCCTAAGAATAACGTTGTAGGGTTAAACCCTGAAACTAATCAACCAATCAGTGTTCCTCAAGGTACCGCTCTAAAATACATGGAAGGTGACGATACCGCTTGGGGCTGGCAAGTTGGTACAGCATGGCAGATCAATGAAAATAACCGTATCGGCTTCGCGTACAAATCTGAAGTTGAACTGAAGCTTGAAGGCCATGCTGAAGGTCTTGGTTTTGGCTTCGGTACTTCTGAACGCGACAACGGCTACATGTATCTAAACCTGCCTGCAACGGCTGAGTTGGCAAGCTTCCACCAAGTAACAGACCAATTTGCGTTACACGCAAGCGTTAACTGGACGGATTGGAGCTCTTTCGAGAAACTGGAAGCACGTCTAAATACTGCTGGCACGCATATGGTTAAAGTAGAAAACTGGGAAGACAACTATCGCTTTGCTGTTGGTGCTACTTACCAGCTTGATCCTAAGCTAGCGCTACGCACTGGTATTGCATACGATACTTCAGCGGTAAGCGACAAAAACCGCACGATTACTATTCCAGAAACTGACCGTACTTGGCTAAGTATTGGCGCAACGTACGATTGGACGAAAGACTTCAGCCTAGACGCTGGCTTCACCTATATTTTTGCGAAAGACGCACCAATCGTTGAGTCTCGTGGTTACAAGTCAGACGACACTGCAGAACAAGTCGGCGGCCAATTTGTAGGCGAAACTACGGGTAATGTTTGGCTAATCGGTGTTCAAGCAAACTACCGTTTCTAACCAAGCGGCAAAATACAAAAAAGGCTTAGCATCAGCTAAGCCTTTTTTCATTTCTCTATTGTGAAGAACAACGCTTAAAAGTCTTCTAGATATTCGTCTAAATACTCTTCTTCTTCGATGTTAACTTCTTCTACCGTTTCAACTTCTGCTTTAAAGTTTTGACGCTGGATATAAACATCACGAGTAAGAACATATGGATCCGGCGATGAGTCTAGCTGCGCTTCTTGCGGCACTAATAAAGCACGCTTCTCCATTCCTTCAAACGCCCACTTACCCAAACTCGCCCAGAAGTTGAGATAAGAGAGGGGTAAATACGTACTATCTACGGTATCTGTCACTTCACGTAAGGTATACGGACCATAACCCGGAACCATGAAGTAAGGACCATTTCCAACACCATAGTGGCCTACTGCATCACTGAACGCTTTCTCGTCGTACTTCGTAATACCCGCGGCACTTGCAATATCGAATAAACCGAAAATACCGAACGTCGAGTTAATCCAAAAACGGTTAAAGTGGTCCACGGCTTTCGTACCATTACCCATGATTAAGTTATTAACCATGCTTGCTGGCTCATCTAAGTTCGATAAGAAGTTAGCGATACCAGAACGAATAGGAACTGGCGTGTATTCTACATACGCAAGTGATACAGGACGAACCAAATACGGATCTAAATATTCGTAGTTGAGTTCAGAAGTCGTTTGATTTGTTTCTTGTCCTGTTACTGCTTCATCAGGCGCACTTGAACAGCCAACCAGTCCAACGGCTAACAGCAACAAGAAGGTAGATTTACCCTTGTTATACATTTTATTTTCCATAACGACTATTAATGTACCTAAGTCACCCCGATTAACCATTGTACGTATGTTGAGCAGGATACATAGTAAAGATGACTCAGATATGGGAATAAATAAAGGCCAGCAATCGCTGGCCTTCGGTATTCTACTCGATCGTTTAGAGTCATACCACTAAAGGCAACTGACTCTACCTCGTTGTCATGTTTCAGAGACAGATGTTAACAATTAATACTGCTGATCAATGGTCACTTCTACTGGTGCGCCAAATTCAACGACGTCACTTTCTCCGTGCCAATCTTGATCACGCGTTGCTACGTTACCGTCAGAATCTACACGCACACGGACGATTAGCTTATCGAGTGAAGATAACTTTTGCCCTTGCATCATGGCATTGCCATCATCTAATACGACTGTGCGAGGGAAAGTACCTAGCGGATAACGAGCAGCAGCCACAGGCATTGGGGAGCCATCTGAACGATGTACTGACACAATCAGAACTGCGTTTGGATCCAACTGAGCATTTGGTGCCACATTAATTGTCACAGCTACACTCTTATCCGGTGAAACCGCTTCGCCCATTTGCTTACGAGCACTCTCAATACTTCGTGACAACATCTCGTATCGGCTATCTTCTGGACCAATCATTTGCTGCATGATTCCCCAGTACTTTATGGCTGCCGGGAAGTCTTGACGCTCAAACGCATCGAACGCTAACAAAGAAAACACACGCAGGTCGACATAGTCTTGCTGCATCAGCTTGCCGAGTAATGAGCGAGCCGTCGCTTGATCCATTTCCTCTTGAGACAGCATCAGAGCTTGTGCATAACCCAACATCACATCAGGATCTTTGGGCTCTAGGCGGTACGATTTTTCCATCGCATCGATAGCCGTGGTGACATCACGATTTGCTAACGCAATACGACCTAGCAGTAACCAACCTGTCGAGTCTTCCGGCTGGTAATGTAAGCGAGTTCGAAGGGCAAGGGTCAAATCCGCCATTTCATCGTCACTCAGCGGCTCAGAAGAAGCCGACATCAGCTTTTTCGATAACTCAGGTAGATTTGCAGACACTTCTTGCCATTGAACAATATCGTCTGACGCGCCAAATTTATAATACAAACCATAGCTCAGCACCACCGTCAGAATTACCGATGGAACTAAAACCGCGATTGGAGAAACCTTGGTTTCTTTTTGCGCTTTATCACCAGGGATATCGTCAAGCAGTGATTGCTTTAGATCAGAAATCAGTTCGTCTTCACTTTCAACCAGACCTTCGTCAGTTTCTTCTGCAAGCTCAGATAGTCGGTCTTTATAAAATGCCTTGTTGAGCTCATCGCGTAACACATCATCATTGTTCGCTTTTTGTTTAAGCAGCGGCAAAGCCACCAGCGCACAAGCAATAAGCGTGAGAGCAACGGTGGAAATCCAAAATAGTGTCATTACTTCTTATCTCCGTTGTTCTCTTCTTCAAGCAATGCTTTTAAACGAGCTTCTTTTTGCTCATCCCATTGCTCGTCACTGCTCGCTTTTGCCTTAACTTTAGATTTACGGCTACGCAGTACAATCAAACCAAAACCACCCAGTACTACAGCGAGTGGCCCTAGCCACAAAATCGCAGTCGCGACCGTAAATGGTGGGTTGTAAGTCACGAAGTTACCGTAACGGGCGATCATGTAATCAACAATCTCATCTTTGGACTTACCTTCTTTGGTCATTTCGTACACCTTATGGCGTAAGTCCTGAGCAAGTTCAGCGTTAGAATCCGAGATCGTGTTGTTCTGACATTTAGGGCAACGGAGCGTATGGCTTAACTCTTTGAACTGCTGTTCTTGTTCCAAATTATCAAACTCGTACACTTCAATGGCCGCATGAGCAGCAAGAGATAATGTCATCGCAGCAAAAACGGCAAGAATTAGCTTTCTCATTGCTTCGCCTCCTCAACCAATTTGTTGTAAAGCGGCTCCAGTGTTTCTGACCAATTACGTGGGTTTACATCCCCTACATGGCGATAGCGAATCACACCATTTGCATCAATAATGAATGTTTCTGGAGCACCATAAACGCCAAGGTCAAGGCCAAGCATACCACTGCCATCAAATAGGCTGATCAAGTACGGGTTGCCGAGATCATTCAGCCAACCTATTGCTTTATTACGATCATCTTTGTAATTCATACCGATGATCTTAACGCCCTTACCCGCCAATTCGTTTAGGTATTTATGCTCTGCATAACACGTTGGGCACCACGTTGCCCAAACGTTCAAGAGCAACGGTTCACCTTTAAAAATTGATTGGTCGTACTGTTTTCCAGGCTCAGCCAGGTCTTCTAAATGAAACTCAGGAACTGGCTTGCCAACCAAAACCGACTCCAATTTAGTTGGATCATCGCCCTCTTGGTTACGCATTAACTGGGTTGCGAAAATGCCCGCTAGAATCATGAAAGCGACAAGCGGAATAAATAAGATTTTCTTATTCATGTTATGCCTCCTGCTCTTTTGACTTCGCATTTTTCTTCGGCGATTTACGGAAGCGGTAGCGTTTATCAGAAATCGCTAGTGCGCCGCCTAATGCCATAATCAAAGAGCCAGCCCAAATCCAACGAACGAACGGTTTATAGTAAATACGAACAGCCCAAGATCGGTTGTCGTCTAAACGTTCACCCATTGCAATGTATAGGTCGCGGCTAATACCGCGGTCAATGGCTGCTTCAGTCATCATAGACTTAGCCGTACGGTAGAAGCGCTTCTCTGCGTGAAGCGTATTCACGTATTTGCCATCGTGTGTGATCTCAAAGTCTGCGATGTAGCCATCGTAGTTTGGACCATCTTTATCACGCAAGCCTGAGAAGTAGAAATCATAGCCTTGAATTTGGAAGTGTTCGCCAGGTGCTAAACGTACATCACGCTCGATGCTGTAGTTCTGTACCATCGCAATACCGATAACAGATACCGCCAGACCAACATGACCCAACATCATTGCCCAGTGGCTACGTTGCAGCTTGCGAACACCTTCACTAAAGCTATGACGGTGCGTTGCGCGCTCGTACAGTTCAAAGCCATGCATCGCAATAATCCAAATCGCCATCACCCAACCAATGTAAGCCATGGTTGAGAAGAAATCGGCAAATAGGTACACGCATAGCGCGGCCAAGGCGAAAGCAAGAACACCTGAAACGAGCATTGGTTTCACAAGTTTAGATAAACTGTCTCGCTTCCAGCGAATAAGAGGACCAATACCAAGCAGAAAAGCAAATGGCATCATTAACCACGCAAATAGCATGTCAAAGAATGGCGCACCGATAGAGACCGACCCCAAACCAAGCTGCTTGTGTACGAGCGGCAACAGTGTCCCCACTAACACCACAACAAGAGCGGCGATAAGTAATACGTTGTTGGCTAAGAGCGCATTTTCACGTGAGACTAAGTCGAAGTTACCTCGTACACGCACTGCTGCCCCTTTTACGGCAAACAGCAATAAAGAGCCACCGATAACGAAAACGAGGAAGCCTAGAATAAACATACCGCGCGACGGGTCAGACGCGAACGCGTGCACCGATACTAAAATACCGGAACGGACTAAGAAGGTGCCCAACAAACTCAACGAAAATGCAGAGATTGCCAATAGTACCGTCCACGCTTTAAATGTGCCGCGTTTTTCTGTCACGGCAAGAGAGTGCATTAATGCGGTACCCGCTAACCAAGGCATGAATGATGCGTTTTCTACTGGGTCCCAGAACCACCAGCCACCCCAGCCAAGTTCGTAGTAAGCCCACCAAGAACCTAGTGCGATACCAAGTGTTAAAAATACCCATGCAGCGGTTGTCCAAGGACGAGACCAACGAGCCCAAGCCGTATCAAGGCGTCCGGTCATTAGGGATGCGATCGCAAAAGAGAACGCAACCGAGAAACCAACATAGCCCATGTAAAGCATTGGCGGGTGAACAATCAAACCAGGGTCTTGAAGCAGTGGGTTCAAGTCACGTCCGTCAACCGGGAAGAACGGTAACGTACGTAGGAATGGGTTCGACGTTAGGATGATAAACAGTAGGAAACCCACTGAGATCATGCCCATAACAGCAAGTACACGTGCAACCGACTCTTGCGGCATACCACGACTAAACGTCGCTACAGCGACAGTCCAAGCAGCTTGGATTAACACCCATAGCAACAGTGAACCTTCGTGTGCACCCCATACTGCGGTTAAACGGTAGTACCAAGGAAGCTGACTATTCGAGTTGCTCGCTACATACTGTAACGTGAAGTCGTTGGTATAAAATCCCCAACATAAAATGGCGAAAGAGAACAACAGCATCAGGAACATAGACCAAGATAGCGGTCGCGCTGTGTTCATGAGCATGGTGTTATTGTTCGATGCTCCCCACAATGGCAATACGCTCAACAGCACTGCCATTGCAAGCGAAAGAATGAGAGCAAAGTGACCGATTTCAGCAATCATTGGCCGCTTCCTTGTTTCTGTTCGGTGCTGTATTGAAGCGGTTCATGCGTTTTCTTCATCGCTTCTGCAATTTCTGGTGGCATGTATTCTTCATCGTGCTTCGCTAGGACCTCAAATGCCTCAACTGTCGTGGCATCTTTCAGTACACCTTGAGCAACAATGCCCTGCCCTTCACGGAACAAGTCAGGAAGAATACCGTCATAGGTAATCGTCACTTTCGGACCGACATCGTGCAGGTCAAAACTCACTTTCAAAGAATTAGGATCTCGACGAACTGAGCCCACAACCACCATTCCACCGATACGCAGACGCTGGCCTACTTCTGGCTTGGTGCCATCTGGCTTACCATTAACCAATTCCGTTGGAGTATAGAAAAGGTCCATATTTTGGTTAAGCGCATAAAGTATCAAACCAATGGTGGCACTAATACCGATAAAGATCGCTAGTACAATACCTAGCCTCTTTTTACGTCTCGGGTTCATAAGGTGTTCTCCATGTTCTTCGCTGCGTCGATACGAGCTTGACGGTCAATTTTTGCTTTCACTTCTTTCAATAATGCATCACCGCGGCGAAGGCTAGTGATCAGAAGAATCAGCATGGATAAGAAAGTAATACCGAACGCACTCCATACGTATGATGCGTAGCCACCCATGGCAAAAAAGTCGCTCAGAGATTCAAAATGCATAATCAGTTACCTCACTGAGTTTGTTCTGTTGCGAGTTTGCGCACCCAAGGGCGGTGACTTTCTTTACTGATGATTTCGTTACGGAAACGGACCATCGTCACGGCACCAAAGAAAAACGCAAAGCCAAAGATGTTCAGCAATAACGGCCAAAGCATGTCGGATGAAATAGAAGGTTGTTCAAATTTCGTGATCGTCGCCCCTTGATGAAGCGTGTTCCACCATTCCACGGAAAAGTGAATGATAGGTAGGTTTACTACGCCTACGATCGCTAAGATACCAGCGGCTTTTGCAGCGGTTTTTTGATCGTCAAACGCATGGTAGAGCGCAATCACACCAAGGTAGAGAAATAGCAGAATCAATTCAGATGTAAGACGGGCATCCCATACCCACCAAGTGCCCCACATAGGCTTGCCCCAAACAGCACCTGTAAGTAGAGCAATAAAAGTAAATACTGCACCAATCGGAGCCATCGCAAGTGCCGCCATATCAGATAGGCGAACTTGCCATACTAGGCCAATAAATGCAGCGATCGCCATCGACATATAAACGCCCATAGACCAAATAGCTGATGGGACATGAATGTAGATGATTCGGAAACTGTCACCTTGTTGGTAATCTGAAGGCGCAAATGCAAGCCCCCAAACCGTACCAACCGATAAGCATACGAGGGCCAATACAGAAAACCAAGGCAGAAACTTACCACTCAAACGATAAGCTGCTTCTGGCTTGGCATAAGGATGTAGCCATTTCCACATGTTTTGTTCTCACTCTTACTTCAGGGACACTGTCTAAAGGGTTGAGACCGTAGCAGTGCTTTAATAATAATTCTTTGATCAAGCGCCGCTTCATTGGCACTTTATTGAGTTAGTTAACACTAACTCGCAATGCGGCACTGATGGCAAAAGGCGTTAATGTCATCGCCCCCATTAGCATCGCACCTAAAATCGCTAGTTGACCGTTATACGCCATACCGAGTGCGGCAGCATCAATTGCCGATGTTGCGAAAATCAAAATTGGGATGTAGAGCGGAAGAATAAGCAAACTCAAAAGAACGCCACCCTTTTGCAACCCAACAGTCAACGCCACACCAATGGCGCCAATAAAACTTAGTGTTGGTGTACCGATCATCAAGGTTAATACAACCGATAGCCAAGTATTGAAGTCGAGCGAAAGTAAAACCGCCAATAATGGGCTAATTAAAATCAGAGGTAACCCTGTTAACAACCAATGTGCTATGACCTTTGAAACCACTACAAGTTGCAATGGAATCGGCATTAGCATCATTTGTTCTAGTGCACCGTCTTGAAAATCATCACGAAATAGACGCTCTAATGATAATAAGGCGGACAGCAATGCGGCAACCCAAACGATGCCCGCTGCAATACGTGCTAACAAATTAGGCTCTGGTCCAATACTCAGAGGAAAGAGAGTAATGACAATAATAAAGAACCACAGCGGGTTCAGAATGTCTGCCTGACGGCGAAATGCGATTAGGAGCTCACGACGAATGATGGTGGTCATCGAGGAAATCATATCAGTCACCCAGCTTTATTTTTCTAAGTTTCGGGCTGTCCGCAAACATATCTTGATGCGTCGTCAACACAACAATACCGCCATTATCAGCATGACTTGCGAACAAAGATTCAAGCACCTTGACACCTTGCTTATCAATGGCAGTCAACGGCTCATCTAAGATCCATAAAATTTGCTTACTGAGCCATAACCTTGCCAATGCGACTCGTCGTTGCTGACCTGCGGAAAGTTGTGCTACAGGCACATCTTCTCGACCAGCTAATCCTACTTGAGTCAAAGCGATAAAGATTTCTTCGTCTGAAGAGCGATTATTTTGAATAGATTGATAAAAACGTAAGTTTTCTAATGCGGTAAGCTCTCGTTTCACTCCTGTTTGATGTCCTAAGAAAAGCAGATCTTGATGGAAAACATCACGAGATTTTTCAACCTCTTCGCCTTTCCATTTAATGACACCTTCTTCTCTATCACCTAACCCTGTCACAATCCGTAGCAATGTAGTTTTACCAGTACCATTACGCCCTTCGATCTGGACCAATTCACCAGGCTTAATTTCAAACTGCAGGTTTTCAAACAGAACCCTTTCATCACGGATTGCTGTCAGGTTAGACACTTCTAACATAGAGCTTCAACTAAAAAATGAACGAGCCGCTATATTAGCACAGCTTAGTTATGACAAAACAGGATAAGAGGGCTAGGTT
>NZ_WXWS01000105.1:0-9639 GCF_009904715.1 Vibrio sp. V42_P2S4T144
GACTCAAACACGGCTAGAAAGAAAGTTCTTTGTTTTCACATTTCGTTGGATTACTTGTAACCCGTCGTCCTGTGGTACGCAATAGCAATTTATTTTTCCACGCTATAAGCGCCGTTGAGGCGAAAGATTACATTATTTAGATATTTAGGAAATAGACATGTCTAACACAGCTACTGGCACAGTTAAGTGGTTCAACGAAACTAAAGGCTTCGGTTTCATTCAACAAGAAAACGGTCCTGACGTATTTGCTCACTTCTCTGCAATCACTGGTGACGGCTTCCGTACTCTAGTTGAAGGCCAGAAAGTAGAATTTGTTATCTCTCAAGGTCAAAAAGGCCCTCAAGCAGAGCAAATCAAAGTACTTTAATTCTTAAAGAATTTGATACGATAGCCAGCTTTTAAAGCTGGCTATTTTTTTGCCTAAAACTTATTTTGCCAACAAAACGATATAAATCTATGGCTCTTAAACCAACCATTTACAAATTTCGTATCGCCATTTCCGATATGAATAATGACTATTACGATTCTAAAAATCTAACTATCGCCCTTCATCCTTCTGAAAAGCCGCAACGAATGTTGGCTCGCATTCTAGCTTACTGTTTAAATGCTCAAAGCAATCTGGAGTTTACAAAAGGACTCTCTACGATTGAAGAGCCTGATTTATGGCATGTTGGCGATGATCAAAGCATTACTCACTGGATTGAAATTGGCGAACCAGAACCAGACAGAATTAAGAAAGCTTCTCGCCTCGCAAAGCATGTAAAAGTTTACACTTATAACACCAAAGCGGCTGTCTGGTGGGACAAAATGTCAGGAAAGTTCTCAATGCTTCCCGTCAACGTAGAGAGCTTTGACTATGACGCTATCGACTTGATTTGTCAGCATCTTGACCGAGGTACTAGCCTTTCTGTTATGATTACTGGCAGCTCAATTTTTGTTGATATCAATGATCAACATATCGAAGTAACGGTGAAGGAACTAAAAAACCATGACGTCTCTTAGTGAACTGAGTCAAGAGATGGGATTTGAAGAAATCCCCTTTGTTAAAGAACATAAAGCAGCAAAGCGGCGTTGGTTAAAAGAACAGTCACAACTATTTACAAAAGTTTGTGAGAACAAACCCACAACAGCACCTACTCTTCACCTGCTTGGCCTTTTGACCAAATCACATATTGAAGCAAGTGCTAACTACGAGCAACATGCTCACTCTACCCAGCGTATGCAGCAAGTTCTGACTGACTCCTTGGGTAATGAGCACGCGGATAAGTTTACTAACCAATCTGCTGAAGACCTAATCTTAGTCACCCACCTTTGGTTATACACGCAAGGCTATTTAAATATGGATTTCAGCTTGGCGCACGATCATGCCGAGCAGACTCAAAATACATTGCAGCACGAACTTGTCATGAAACGCATGGACGTTGATGCATTCAGAACCGAACTCATGCAAAGTTTTTATCAAGGTAAAGAAGCCCGTCCGGCTTCAGCAAGTGGCTTTTGGGGTTGGTTTAAACGTCTATTTTCCGCATAAAATACATGGTTTTATCCATTTCAAACAACTGATAGACTTCACGCTCAGTGCAACAAGCATCATGATTGCATTCTTAAAGGACAATTACCCAATGAACATCAAGGGATCATTATGAAGTTTATCCGTTGGATTTTAGGCAAGGTTATCTTATTGCTGAACGCGGTGTTCTCACCTCGTGGTATTAAGCGCACCGCAGAAGAACAGCAACGTATTGATGAAAAAGCGAAACAATACGCACTTTACCAATTTGAAGCCTGCCCTTTTTGCGTAAAGGTCCGCCGTGCAATGAAGCGTCAATCGGTGAACATTGAGCTACGTGATGCAAAAAATAACCCGACTCATCGAGCTGAACTAGAGCAAGGTGGTGGGCGAGTTAAAGTCCCTTGCCTTCGTATCGAAAAAGATGGCGAAACACAGTGGTTATACGAGTCATCTGACATCGTCGCTTACGTTGAAAAAGAATTTGCCTAAGTTCCCCCTATGAACATTGGCGGATGTAAAAGAGGCACCTAACGGTGCCTCTTTTCTATTTTTTCTAGCTAAATGTTGCCGTGCGAGCTTTCCTTATTCAGTCTTCTTGCTCAACTCCGAACTTAAACTCCACTAAGCAAATAACGGGTATGTGAGAACAACACAACGAAGATTACCGCCTAACGTCTGCGTTATTCATCCACGATCAATGTTAGCTCTACGCGCCGATTGCAAGCTTTACCACTCGCTGTCGCATTGCTGCACTTCGGTACATACTCTCCGAAGCCTCTAGAAAACACTCGTTGACGTGGAATACTCGTCGCCAATAGTTGTTTTTCTACTTCACGAGCTCGCTTTTCAGATAGCGTGTCATTGAAGCTTTCAGCTCCCGTGCTATCCGCATGACCATCAATCACGACATCAACATCAGTTCTTCCAGCCAGATAGTGACCAATGTTTCGAATCCAGTCTTGAGATTGAGCAGATAACCGTGCAGAACCCGTTTGAAAATGCACTTGCTCTTTCAAACGTATCATCAGGTGACCACCACTGAGCGTCTCGTGAGGAATGTTATGCCTGCTCAGGAACATTTCCAGAGAGGTCACGTTTTGCGACTTTTTTACTGACGCCCTCGCCGTTTGATATGAACGAGGGGAAGAAGCCACATTGGATGCGCTCGGGTATCCCCATTCTGGGTGTCTCAGCTCAGTGTTTGATTTAGGAGCTGTATCTAAAATGTTCCCACCTGGGACCATATCTTGATCGAGGCTACTGCACCCGGCCAGAATGCCACAAACAATTAAAAACCAATGCTTCATACCATTACCAACGTAGAAAAACTCTTGTTCATTGTGTCGACAAAACACGCCGAATCTTTAGCGCTTTTGTCCACCGATTGGTTTGTCTATGCAGCGTTCATGCCACTGGAGTCAATGCAAAATCATCTCTCAAATAAAAAGCAACACTAAAATACCCTACCCTTGCAGCCCATACGTCAGGCAAAGTCTGTTACCAATGGTCTCACTTTATTGTTATTTAATGGTTTTAGTCACTATCGTTAACCGATAAACTAACGCAAATTTCTCATTTAGAGCACTACTATGTTAAAAACCATATCGAAAGGCTTTGCTGTTGTTGTTGCCGTAATGGCTTTGTCGGCATGCGATAGCGGCAAGAGTCAGCCTCAGCAAGGCAAACAATACGAAGTTTTGCCAGTATCCCTTGAAGAATATGATTTAGCTCCCCTGACTGAAGCATTCTCTTTAACTTGTGGCCACTGCCGCTCAATGGAAGAGTTTGTCCCTCAAATTGAATCATTGACCGATCAAAGCGTTGAAAAAATGCATGTAACGTTCAATGAAAGTGCACAAGTGAGCGCCATCATCTTCTATACTGCCGTAATGCAGCTTGAATCAACACCAGATAAAGCGTTTATGGCGGATCTTTTTACTGCTGTGCAAATGGGTGCCGATGCAACGGCTGAGGAACGCCAAATCGCTGTTGAGAAAGCCTTTGAGTCTCGCAACCTTATCAGCCCTTACCATTTAGATGAAGCACAGCAAAAAACGCTGTTTGAGTACATCACTAAGGCAGAAGCGATCACGACTCGCGGCCAAATTAACTCCGTTCCAGCCTTTATCGTAAACGGAAAATATCAAGTGATTACTGGTGGTCATGACAGCGTTGAAGCCATGGCAGAAACCATCAACTTTTTGCTAAAACAACCTAAATAGACAAGGAGATCACGTGTCTAAATTTTTGTTTCCTCTTATTATTTTTATTTTGGCGGGCTTTTTCATTTACCGTACTTGGACAAACCATAAAGTAGCAGATGAAAACTTTGCCAAAGGCCAAGCATTCTTACTAGAAAATGCGAAAAAAGAAGGCGTTATCACAACAGAAAGTGGCCTTCAATACATGGTTCTTGAAAAAGGCGAAGGTGAGGTTCACCCAACTGCAACAAGTAAAGTAAAAGTACACTACCACGGCACCCTGATTGATGGCACGGTATTCGATAGCTCTGTTAATCGTGGTGAGCCGATTTCATTTGGTCTTAACCAAGTCATTAAAGGCTGGCAAGAAGGTCTACAATACATTGTAGAAGGTGAGAAAATCCGCCTTTTCGTACCAAGCACGCTTGGCTATGGTAAGAGTGGCTCTGGCCCAATTCCACCAGCAAGTGTTTTGATCTTTGATGTTGAGCTGCTAGAAATTCAATAAATCTAGAAAGCTTTGTCTTAAAGCCAAAGTATCAAAACCAAAAACGCCGCGAACCACGCGGCGTTTTCTGCTTTAAGAGAGGTTAAAAACCAATATAGTGATCCGAAAGCAATGCAATGAACAACGCCAAAAGATGATAGATAGAGAATTTAAACGTCTCCATCGCGGTATTTGGCTCTGGTGCATATTTTAGCTTCCATGCTTGGTACATAAAGCCAACATTGAGTAGTAGCGAGGCAAAAAGATACACCACGCCGACCATGCCAACCAAAACCGGTAGAACACAAACCAAAGTCAATAGCACCGTATACAACAGAATAGAAGTTTTGGTGTACTCAATGCCGTGTGTCACTGGCAGCATGGGAATATCTACCTTGCGGTAATCCTCGACACGATGAATAGCGAGAGCCCAAAAATGTGGTGGCGTCCAGATAAAAATGATCATCACGAGCAGCCAAGCATTCGCATGTAATTGCCCTGTTACAGCAGTCCAACCGAGAAGAGGCGGCATCGCACCGGCAATCCCTGCAATGACGATATTTTGGGGCGTAGCACGTTTGAGGTACATTGTGTATACCATCGCATAGCCGAGCAAACTCATCAAAGTCAACCATGCCGTCAGCGGGTTGACCATCGCATATAGAAGTACAAACCCTAAGACACCTAAAACTGTAGCGAAGGCTATCACCGATGATGGCTTAGTCTCACCCGATGGCAATGGTCGTTTGTGTGTGCGTGCCATTTTCGCATCAATTCGGCGGTCAATTAGATGATTAAACGCTGCCGCAGACCCGGCCATCAGACCAATCCCCGTTAGGCCAACTACCGCCTGCAACCAGGGGAAATCATCAACCGGGGCTAAGCTCATCCCTACTACTGCCGTCACCAACATTAACGCCACCACTTTAGGTTTCGTTAACTTCAAATAAACGGAACTTAGTCGCTTTCGCCCATTTAACGACAGCGCGATTTCTTTACTCATAGCGAACTCCTTTCGCGGTGTAATTCCAAGCCGTTTTACCCTGCCACAAGTAAAACTGGCTAACACAAACGAGACTCAACATAACAGCGGCACCAAGGTTGTGCGCCACCGCGACATAGATAGGAAGTTGAAATACTACGTTGCTTACACCCAGCATAATTTGGCACACCAGAGTGAATAACAACCACCCTCCGATTCTCTGTGAATGATGAGAATCTTGCCTCATAAGCCCAATACTATAAGCCAATACCACGGTGGCGGTAACAATAGCGCCTATACGATGAGTGACGTGTATAGTCATTCTTGCCGGATACTCCAAGACACCAAATTCATAATTCTCGAATCCAGTTTGCCAGAAAGAAAACGCTTCTTTCCATGAGAGATGGCTCATCCAGTCTCCCTCACAAATCGGCAGTGTGGTACACATCAGCGCAGCATAATTTGACGAAGTCCATCCTCCAAGGAGCACTTGCACCAAAACAACCAGGAAAACCAACAATGAAAAGCCTCTCAGAGAGCTAGAAGATGGAGAGAAATAGAGATTGTTTTGCGCTTTTAATTGGCAGTAAAAAATCGCCTGTAACGCCAATAAAACAAAACCACCGAGCAAGTGAAGCATCACGATGACGGGCATTAATTTAAGAGTAACTGTCCACATTCCCAAAAGTGCCTGCCCAATCACCAATACGCTTAGCAACATCGGAATGGTTGAATTTACACGCTCAGACCTTACTGATATCGCTGCCATCGCAAAAATGACTAAACCTAACGTTCCCGCAAAATAGCGATGAATCATCTCAAGCCATGCTTTCTCATGCTCTACTGCCCGCTCGGGGAAGTTCAGGTTAGCACGTATGACGTCTTCTTCTTGATGCGGCACAGAAAAGTGCCCATAACAACCAGGCCAATCCGGGCAACCTAACCCTGCATCTGAAAGGCGAGTATATGCCCCTAACATGATCACCACGAGAGTTAGCAGCAAACTGAATCTAACCAACTGAATTAATTTCATATGCACTTCCTCTAACCGACTCGTGACAGTTTTAAGAGCTTGCGTAAGTCCGCCAACATACCTTTATTCAATAGGACTAAGTCCTCATTTGGTTTCGGCGAGTAAGACATCACCAGTTGCCCAAGAGGATCAACGATCAACATTTGCCCAGGTTTCACTTTTGCGGTAACCAATTCATTCATTTGCATCGCTAACATCGATACTTCTATGGAGTCTGAATGCTCAGTCTGCCAAACGACTGGCACTACTCGCTCTTGATACTTACCTAAAGCAACATGGCTTTGCTGAAGCAGGTAAAGCTGCTGTTTACACTGTTCAGTGCATTCGTTAGGCAATACATAAGCGAGTTGCCAAGCATGGTCTTTGAGAGGTGACTCTTGACCAAGTTGCTCTAACGTCGTGTATGGTTCGACTAACTCGCCTCTATTGGTCACTCCGCTTTGATACCACCCTTGTGTGAGAATGACTTTTGCAATGACAGCGGGAAGCGCGAACGTACAAACCAGCGCAATCAACATTAGTCGTCCTTTGGTTACTTTAGATGTCATGCTTCACCTCCATGTGACGCAACTTTTTTTGCCAACGAACAAAAACAATTAAAGTCAGTAATAAGAAAACACCTGCCATCGAAAACCATTGAATCGAATAGCCAAAATGTTTGGCACTATTGAGTGGCAATGGATTCCAAGGAAAGTCATAAGGCCAACGAATTAAATTGTCTGGCTGCAAGACTGCGGGCATAAGTTCAATATTCAGTAGCTGATTCAATTGCGCGATGTTTAGGTTTTGCACGCGAATAACATCGCCAACTTCCGGCATTAACTCTGAACTCAGTGGATTAGTAGATTTTCGGTACAGGCGTCCTGTGATGAAAGTCGAATTATCGAGTTTGGTGACCGTTGGTAACACTGAGCGTTCTGCTCTTCCCTCGACAAAACCAAGCTCCAATAACGCATAGGCACTAGGCTCATCGATCGTCAATACAATCTGAAATGCTAAATATCCCACACTGCCTTGATGCGTTTGGTTGTCTAACAAAATTACGGGAAACGCCTGAGGAACAACATTAACTTCCACTTTTTTCCCGAGGATACTTTCCTCTCGCCAGTCGTTGTCTTCAAGAACGACGCTTAGTGCTTGGTACGCACTATCCGCACGCGCGAGAATGGCTTGTTCCAATGCTTGTTTTTCTTGCCCTCTCTCAAACTGCCAAAAACCCAGTTTGACCAAAAGAGAAAACACAACCACAGTTAAACCAACTGCAACCCAAAACCGTTTCGATAGCCATAATTGTCTTGATAACAACAATGATGAAACCGGAGGTGCCATGTCCACCGTATTTCTATTCAAACTGACGCTTGTCCTTTTGCTGCTTTTCATTATCTTCAACCTCGCAAAAGCGCTTATCGAAATGGTTCGTGAAGACCCAGATAATCCTAAAAAAAGAGACAAACCCATGAGTCATTACTTAGGCCGTCGAGTCATGTTCTCCGCTTTGGTGGTCGTCCTTTTGCTTATTGCGCTCAGCTCGGGTTGGCTAGCACCAAACCCTCGCCCTTATTAGTCGAACCAAGAGTTCACACTGCGCCTAAAGTACGTAAACAAACACAAACAGACATAACCAAACCACATCCACGAAATGCCAATACCAGCTGCCCGCTTGAAAGGCAAAATGGTTCTTTGGCGAAAAGTGATCTTTAGCGATTCTGAACAGCAGCACGATCAAGAAGATAGCCCCAAGACAAACGTGTAAACCGTGGAACCCCGTCAACATGAAGAACGTGTTACCGTAAATACCGGACTGCAACGTGAGCCCTATGTCTTGATAAGCATGAACATACTCAACCGCTTGGTAATATAGGAAAAAGCCAGCAAGTACGATGGTTATCTCTAACCAAATAATCAGTGCCGTTCTTTTGTCTTGTTCAAGGCTTATATGCGCCATATGTAGCGTAATAGACGACAATAGCAGCAAGATAGTATTGGTAAGGGGTATGCCCTGCCACGGCATAGCTTGTGTTGTTTCTCCCCCCGGTGTCAGTGTGAGTGGCCACATCGCTTCGAAGGTTGGCCACAGGACTTCGTTGGTCATGAAGTTATTATCTGCCCCACCTAACCAAGGCACAGAAATCATTCTGGCGTAAAACAAGGCACCAAAAAAGGCACCAAAAAACATCACTTCAGAAAAGATAAACCAGCTCATTCCTTGGCGAAAAGAACGAGTAATTTGCGAGCTGTATTTTCCACTCAGTGATTCAGTAATCACATTACTAAACCAACCAGCCAACATGTAAAGCAAGAACAAGAAGCCCACCGCTAGCACAATGCCACCAATGGTTCCCACTGCACCGTCACTTTGTGTCCCCTGGACGGTCATGCCTGCGCCAACAGCAACCAAAAACAGAGCAAATGCACCGATGATCGGCCAGCTACTTTGAGCGGGAACATAATATGTTCCTGGCTTGTTACTCATAATTTCTCTCCTTACTGACCAACCTTGGTCTGTATCTCTCTCCCTGAGTGGCTAAGAGCCTGTAGGAGGGGGAAGTTTATAGAGTGTGTAAGACAGCGTTAACGTGTGTATAGACTCCGGCAAGTCCGGTTCGATATAAAAAATCAACGGCATTTGAGCTTGCTGTTTACCATCCAGAGGCTGCTGGTTAAAACAAAAACACTCAATCTTATTGAAGTAAGCAGCTCCAGTCCCGGGAGAAACAGAAGGAACGGCTTGCCCCACCAACTTCTGCCCGCTTTCATTAAATGCAAGGTATTCGGTTTGTACGACTTCACCTGGGTGAACATCCATCGAAATCACTTTGGGTCTAAACTCCCAAGGCATATCTGGGCTTACATGCGCCATAAATTCTACGCGAACAGTTCGGCTCATGTCCGGTTGCATACCTGTCGGTTGAATGGCGGCTACTTCACTTGTCTTTCCATTGATTCCCAGTGCGTCGCACATCACGTCATAAAGTGGGACCAGTGCATAGCCGAAGCCAAACATTAACAGGGTCGCCAAAAGCAACTTCACTGTGAGCTTCTTGTTTGATGGATTCGGTTTCATGTCACTCACCCCACTCTTTGCTAGTCAATCTTAGGCGGTGTAGTAAACGTATGATGCGGCGCAGGGCTTGGCACTGTCCACTCTAAGCCTTCCGCACGTTCCCACGGTTTTGCAGAAGCCTTCTCCCCGCCACGAATACACTTGATCACCAACCATAAGAAGATCAGTTGTGACAACCCAAATGCAAACCCACCAATTGATACTATTTGATTAACATCAGCAAACTGAATGGCGTAATCCGGTATGCGCCTTGGCATGCCTGCTAAGCCTAGGAAGTGCATTGGGAAAAACAGGACATTGACGGAAATAATTGAGCACCAGAAATGCCATAAACTCAGCTTGTGGTCGTACATATTGCC
>NZ_WXWS01000149.1:0-9637 GCF_009904715.1 Vibrio sp. V42_P2S4T144
GAGCAAGCGTTGTCAGCAAGCTTGACGGTTAAAGAAAAACTGCAGATTGCCTATGCGCTGGAAAGACTCGGCGTTGATGTTATCGAAGCTGGCTTCCCAATCTCTTCACCAGGTGATTTCGAGTCTGTACAAACCATCGCAAAAAACATAAAAAACAGTCGAGTTTGTGCCCTTTCGCGTGCCGTTGCGAAAGACATTGATGCTGCCGCTGAAGCATTAAAAGTGGCTGACCAATTCCGTATCCACACGTTTTTAGCCACTTCCACCATTCACGTAGAAGACAAACTACGCCGCAGCTACGACGATGTACTAGAAATGGCAGTCAACGCCGTTAAACATGCACGTAACTACACTGATGATGTCGAGTTTTCTTGTGAAGATGCTGGTCGTACTCCAATCGACAACCTATGTCGCATGGTAGAAGCCGCCATCAATGCAGGTGCGAGTACAATCAACATTCCAGATACCGTTGGCTACACCGTACCAAGTGAGTTTGGTGGGATTATTGAAACTCTATTTAACCGCGTTCCGAACATTGATAAAGCGATCATCTCCGTTCACTGTCACGACGATTTGGGGATGTCAGTTGCCAACTCTATTGCCGCCGTTCAAGCTGGCGCACGTCAGATAGAAGGCACGATCAATGGCATTGGAGAGCGAGCGGGTAACTGTTCACTTGAAGAGATCGCAATGATCATCAAGACTCGTCAAGAGTTTTTGGGCGTTCACACTGGCATTAAGCATGATGAAATTCACCGCACCAGTAAGTTGGTTAGCCAGCTATGCAATATGCCTATTCAAAGCAACAAAGCAATTGTGGGTGCAAATGCGTTTAGCCACTCTTCAGGCATCCACCAAGATGGCATGTTGAAGAATAAGAATACCTACGAAATCATGACCCCTGAGTCTATTGGCCTAAAAAACCAAGCTCTGAACCTAACCAGCCGCAGCGGTCGCGCTGCCGTGAAGAGCCATATGGACACCATGGGTTACAACGAAGACGAGTACAACCTAGACGCACTGTATGCGGATTTCTTGAAACTTGCTGACCGCAAAGGCCAAGTGTTCGATTACGACCTAGAAGCCCTAATGCACTTCTCGAACTTGCGTGAAGAAGATGACTTCTACAAATTGAGCTACCTAAGCGTGCAGTCTGGCAGCGTAATGGCTACCACCAGCATCAAAATGCAATGCGGTGATGAAGAAATGTGTGAAGCAGCGGTCGGTAATGGCCCAGTTGATGCGCTATACCAATGTATCTACCGCGTGACAGGCTACGACATCGTTCTGGATAAATTCGACCTAACCGCGAAAGGTGAAGGTGAAGATGGTTTGGGTCAAGCAGACATCATTGCCAACTACAAAGGTCGCAAATACCACGGTACGGGTGTTTCCACCGACATCGTTGAGGCTTCCGGCCAAGCATTATTGCACGTTATTAACAGCATTCATCGTGCAGATAAAATCGAAGAAATGAAGCAGAAAAAGATTGCGACTGTGTAATAACAACCGGGCTACACGGCTCAGGAAAGAACACGCTCGTTGAAATAATTAAGCTCAAAATTAGAAAACTTAAAGGATTAACATGACAGACAAATCGTACAAAATTGCCGTCCTACCCGGTGACGGCATTGGCCCGGAAGTAATGGCGCAGGCACATAAAGTATTGGATGCAATCGAAAAGAAACATGGTATTGCGTTTGAGCGTGACGAGCATGATGTAGGTGGTATCGCGATCGACAATCACGGTTGTCCACTTCCAGAGAGCACAATAAAAGCATGTGAAGAGTCTGATGCAGTCCTATTCGGCTCGGTTGGCGGCCCTAAATGGGAGCACTTACCACCAAACGACCAACCTGAACGCGGTGCCCTACTTCCACTACGCAAACACTTCCAACTGTTCTGTAACTTACGTCCAGCGCAAATTCACTCAGGTCTTGAAGCTTTCTCACCGCTACGTGCAGACATCTCGGGTCGCGGCTTTGACATCGTGGTAGTCCGTGAACTGACGGGTGGTATCTACTTCGGCCAACCGAAAGGTCGTGAAGGTGAAGGCGCAACAGAAAAAGCATTTGATACTGAGGTGTACCACCGCTTTGAGATCGAACGTATTGCAAAAATCGCTTTTGAGTCTGCTCGTCTACGTCGCAAGAAAGTGTGCTCTATCGACAAAGCGAACGTTCTACAAAGCTCTATCTTATGGCGTGAAGTAGTCGAAGAAATCGCAAAAGACTACCCAGATGTCGAGTTGTCACACATGTACATTGATAACGCGACTATGCAGCTTATCAAAGACCCTGCTCAGTTCGACGTAATGCTGTGTTCAAACATCTTCGGCGACATCATTTCTGATGAATGCGCGATGATCACAGGCTCTATGGGTATGTTGCCATCAGCAAGTCTAAACGAAAGCAAATTCGGTCTGTACGAGCCAGCAGGCGGCAGTGCACCAGATATCGCAGGTAAGAACATCGCTAACCCTGTGGCACAAATCCTATCTGCTGCACTGATGCTGCGTTATAGCCTAGGTGAGGAAACAGCGGCACAAGACATCGAAACGGCAGTTTCAAAAGCACTATCAGCGGGTGAGCTAACGGGTGACCTTGCTGGTGACAACCCTGCACTTTCGACGTCTGAGATGGGCGATAAGATCGCTGAGTACATCTTAAACTCTTAATACAAAACAGATCCATAATAAATACTAAATCCTCTATCCACCAATGACTTACCTCTAAGTCATTGGTGCTAAAACAAAGCAACAAGGATAACGAGGAAAGGAAGCAAACAATGGGCAAAACATTATACGAAAAAGTCTACGACGCACACGTTGCCGTCGCAGCAGAAGGGGAAAACCCAATCTTGTACATCGACCGTCACTTGGTACATGAAGTGACGTCTCCGCAAGCATTTGACGGCTTGCGTGAAAAAGGTCGTAAAGTGCGTCAGGTCAGCAAAACTTTTGCCACCATGGACCACAACGTTTCGACAACCACCAAAGACATCAACGCATCGGGTGAGATGGCTCGTATCCAGATGGAAACGCTATCGAAAAACTGTGAAGAGTTTGGCGTTACGCTTTACGACATCAACCACAAATACCAAGGTATTGTGCATGTTATGGGCCCAGAGCTTGGTATTACCCTACCGGGCATGACCATTGTTTGTGGTGACTCACACACGGCTACACACGGTGCGTTCGGTTCTCTCGCTTTTGGTATTGGTACATCTGAAGTTGAGCACGTATTAGCAACTCAAACGCTAAAACAAGCGCGCGCTAAAACGATGAAGATCGAAGTAAAAGGCAAAGTGGCTCCGGGTATCACGGCTAAAGATATCGTGCTAGCCATCATCGGTGAAACCACAGCTGCTGGCGGTACAGGTTACGTAGTTGAATTCTGCGGTGAAGCGATCACAGACCTTTCAATGGAAGGCCGCATGACCGTATGTAACATGGCGATTGAGCTAGGAGCGAAAGCCGGTTTGATTGCACCAGATGAAACCACGTTCGAATACATCAAAGGCCGTAAATTCTCACCTCAAGGTGCGGATTTTGATGCAGCAGTAGAGTACTGGAAGACATTAAAAACGGACGATGATGCTCAGTTTGATGCAGTCGTGACACTAAACGCAGCGGATATCAAACCACAAGTCACTTGGGGAACTAACCCAGGCCAAGTTATCGCGGTAGATCAACCTATCCCAGCACCAGAAAGCTTTGCCGACCCAGTAGAAAAAGCATCGGCAGAAAAAGCATTGGCTTACATGGGCCTAGAGGCAGGCAAGTCATTGTCTGATTACAACGTCGATAAAGTCTTCGTTGGTTCTTGTACTAACTCACGTATCGAAGACATGCGCGCAGCCGCTGAAGTAGCGAAAGGTCGCAAAGTCGCGCCTCACGTTCAAGCGCTAATCGTTCCTGGCTCTGAGCAAGTAAAAGCGCAAGCAGAAGCGGAAGGCTTGGACGTTATCTTTAAAGAAGCGGGCTTTGAGTGGCGCCTACCAGGTTGCTCGATGTGTCTAGCAATGAACAATGACCGTTTGGGTCCACATGAACGTTGTGCGTCTACTTCAAACCGTAACTTTGAAGGCCGCCAAGGTCGTGATGGCCGTACCCACCTAGTGAGCCCTGCGATGGCAGCGGCAGCAGCAATTGCTGGTCACTTTGTAGATATTCGTGAACTAGACTAAGGAGCAAACCAATGTCAGGCTTTAAACAACACACAGGCTTAGTTGTTCCTCTAGATGCAGCGAACGTTGATACTGATGCCATCATTCCAAAGCAGTTCCTACAAAAGGTCTCCCGCCTAGGGTTTGGTAAGCACCTATTCCATGACTGGCGCTTCCTAGACGATGCTGGCGAACAGCCAAATCCAGAGTTCGTGATGAACGCACCTCGCTACCAAGGCGCATCTATCTTGCTGGCTCGTGAGAACTTCGGCTGTGGCTCATCTCGTGAGCACGCACCGTGGGCACTAGCGGATTACGGCATCAAAGCGATGATCGCTCCAAGCTTTGCCGATATTTTTTACGGCAACTCGATCAACAACCAAATGGTACCAGTTCGCTTGACTGAGCAAGAAGTGGATGAAATCTTCCATTTTGTTGAGGCGAATGAAGGTGCAGAAGTCGAGGTCGACCTAGAAGCGAATGTGGTTCGCGCCAACGGCAAAGAGTACAGCTTTGAAATCGATTCGTTCCGTCGTCATTGCTTGCTAAACGGTTTGGACAACATTGGCCTAACCCTTCAGCATGAAGATAAGATTGCCGAGTACGAGGCAAATATCCCGAGCTTCTTGCGTTAAGACGCGTTAGTACATACACAAATCAAGGGCTGGCAATTGTCGGCCCTTTTAATTATTTAGACAACTGATTTTATATCGCTTTGCTTACGGAATACCGAACGCCTCTGTTGAAATTCGTCATCCTGAACAGCGACGAAGGAGTGTGATTCAGGATCGACTGCCAGAGCGCACTGTGCAGATTAATACTGTCTTTACTCAAGAGTTTGTGGGTATTAGATTCCTGATATCGCTTATGCTCCTCGGAATGACGGCGAATAAAGGCCACTGATTACTGAAAGAAAACAAGCACTAAACTGGTCTACACTATCAACAATATCTCATTCAAAGGTATCTCTATGAAGCGTCTGTTATTGCTGTTGTGTGCTCTGGTTTCTTTCTCGACATTTTCCGCTCCAAAATCCGACTTATGGCCATATTGGAAACAATCGAATCAAGCCAACCAAACCCAAATTTCTCATCAAGAATGGCAACAACTGCTCGATACTTATTTAGTTGAACAAGGCGAGAATACCTTGTTTCGTTATAGCCAAGTCTCCTCTGTCGATAAAACTAAGCTGAAACAATACATCCAGCGTTTGGCAAAACTAGACCCTCTACAATACAACCAAGCAGAGCAATATGCCTATTGGGTAAACCTTTACAACGCCATCACGGTAGATCTTATTTTGGATAACTATCCAGTCGAATCAATCACCAAGCTAGGTGGTTTATTTAGCTTTGGTCCTTGGGGAGACGATGTGGTCGTGGTCAATGGGAAGGATCTAACTTTAAACGATATTGAACATCGAATTTTGCGTCCAATTTGGAATGACCCAAGAACGCATTACGCGGTTAACTGTGCCAGCCTAGGATGCCCTAATCTGCAATCTCAAGCATTCACTGCTGACAACACGCAAGCTCTACTGGATAGTGCCGCCAAAACATTTATCAACAGCAGCAAAGGCGTATCTATCCAAGGTAACACGGCACAGCTGTCTTCTATTTATGATTGGTTTGCAACGGACTTTGGTGGAGAAAAACAAATCTTCAAACACATCGCAAAGTACGCACCGCAATACAAAAACTTCTCTGGCAAAGTGAAATACGAATACGATTGGGACTTGAATCAAGCCAACTAAACTGGGGGATGTGAGGTCAATTAGCATTAGGGACATAATAGGCCAAAAGCTAAAGACACCGGCAACTCAAAGACTAAGACATGAAAAAAAAGGGCACTGAGTGCCCTTTTTTACATCCAAATGTTTGATAGAAAACGTCCGACTACTTAAAGCCTTTAACCTTCTTAATAAGATCGTAAGCGTTTTGAATCTCTTGAGATTTCTCTTTCGCGACGTTCATCATCTCTGGTGGTAAGCCTTTAGCCATCAATTTGTCCGGGTGATGCTCGTTCATCAGTTTACGATAAGCACGCTTAACGGTTTTACTGTCTGCATCTGAAGACACATCCAGAATTTTGTACGCGTCGGCCAACTGATCCGCTTGTGAAGCTTGTTGCCAGCTACCACCTGAAGATTGGCCTTGATGCTGACCATGAAAACCGCCCTGGCTTTGGAAACGAAATGCGGCTTCTTGCATTTGCAAACGACGCTCTAATTGCTCAGAAGAGAAACCCAAACCACGTGCAATCTTGTGTAGTACATTTCGTTCACTCGGGTGGATCGAGCCATCTGCAAAGGCCGCCGAGATTTGCAGCTCTAAGAAAAATTGCAACAAGTCAAAGCGACCAGCTGTCGAAATTTTCACACGAACAAGAACATCTTCTAACGGAAAGTCGCTGTCTTTACCTTCACGAAACGCGTCTTGCGCTGCGCGACGCTGTTCGCCATGCAAATTCATGCGGTCCATCATGGCTGAAGCCAGTTGGATTTCCTCTTTGGTGACTTGGCCTTTCGCTTTTGCCACATGTCCCATTACCGCAAACGCCGCTTTAAAAAACTCTTCTTGGCGCTGAGCTTGACTTGGCCCTTTTCCAAAGCCGCCAGTAGAGAACCCGGCTTGACTCAAGCGACGTGCTTTATCGAATTGATGGCCAATAAATAAGCCAAAGAGTAAACCTAGCGGCCCGCCAAGTAACAAGCCAAAAAAGGCACCCAGAATTTTGCCAAAAATATGCATTATGTGTTCTCTATCAATGAATTTTTATCGACGACGGCGGTCTTATAGTGCCGGATGCAACGATTTCCTTTATGATAATGGAATTAGTTTTATTTCGGCTAGGCCATTTCGCCTGCTTATCTTTGCAGCTATTTTGTCGTCATTATGCCACAGTGAATCAATACGCTGGGATAAATGCGACTATAGTTGATTCATTTGGCTATTACGCTAGGGTACAACAAGCCCTATAGCCATCGAGTAGTAGTGACACAGGAAAGTTCAATTCAATGCAACATTTCTCCCGCACATTTTTAGCGGCCTCTATCAGCACCGCCTTGTTTGTACCCACCACTCAAGCTGAAGCGAATATCCATGATAGTGTGCAGGAAATGCCCGCCACAGATCAATGTTTGGTCGATACAAGTGGCGAGGAGGACGCTCTTAATACCCCAGTAGTGGTAGAAGCTGACACCCTGCAAGCCATCAATGGTGACAAAGCTCAGTACTCAGGTAATGTACAAGTCACCCAAGGCCAGAAGAAAATTACCGCAGATAGCGTAACGCTGCACCAACAAGACAACGTCGTGGTTGCCGAAGGCAACGTGACTTTCAATGACGGCCAAGTCAAAGCTCGATCTGATCGTGTTACTAACGACATTAATCAAGATACGTTTTCGCTTGAGAACACCGATTATCAGTTCCTTTGCCAACAAGGCCGAGGCACTGCAGCCTATATCGCTCGCACAGGTCAGTCGGTTTATGAACTCGAAGACGGCTCTATCACATCGTGCCCTCAAGGCGATAATTCATGGCGATTGGTTGCGTCAGGCATCGATGTTGACCAAGATGAAGAGACAGCGACGCTGCATCATCCTCGATTTGAAGTGTTAGATGTGCCTGTTTTCTATGTGCCGTATCTAACCATGCCAATTGGAGATACGCGCAAAACGGGTTTCCTCTTCCCTTCTTTATCGTACGGTTCTAGTGATGGTATGGAAGTCGAGGTGCCATTCTATTGGAACATCGCGCCTCAATATGACATGACACTCACCACGCTCTATATGCAGCAACGTGGTACAAAACTCGATACTGATTTCCGCTATCTAACAGATGGTTGGGGAAATGGGGAAATCAAAGGCGAATACCTCAATAGTGATCGCAAATATCAGGACGAGTCTCGTTGGGGCTACCAAGTTAAACACGACGGTATCATCAATAAACAGTGGATAGTCAAAGTCGATTACTCAAAAGTGAGTGATATTGATTACTTCCTCGATCTCGACTCCGACATTGGTAACCGTGAAGATGGTCAACTGGTTCAAGAAGGACAAGTACAATATCGTTCTGACTTCTGGGATGCCTCGTTAACCGTTCGTGACTTCCAAATCTTATTGAAAGAAGAGAACCGCCCTTATCGCCTGCTTCCTCAGTTAGACTTGAACTACTACACGCCGTTGTGGGGAGATTACCTTAACTTTGACGTGAAGAGCCAAGTCAGCCGCTTCGATACGAGCGATGCTGCGCGACCAAATGCGACCCGTGTTCACATTGAACCAGGGCTTACATTACCACTCTCAAACTCATGGGCAACGTGGACAACAGAAGCGCGTGTGCTCTCTACGTATTACTCTCAAGACTTAACGGGTTTGACAGATGTAAACTTGCAAAACCAGTTGGATGATGAAGTTTCTCGTGTTATTCCTGAGTTCCGTACGCATGCGCAACTTTACTTAGAGCGAGATACAAGCTGGATCAAGGGCTACACACAAACACTGGAGCCTCAGCTGCAGTACTTGTACGTACCTGAAGAAGATCAAACCAACATCTACAACTACGATACCACCTTGCTACAAACCGACTACTACGGGCTATTCCGCAGTCGTAAGTACAGTGGCATTGATAAAATCGCCTCGGCGAACCAGTTAAGCTACGGTGCGAGTACTCGCTTCTTTGATGATGACTATAAAGAGCGTCTTAACGTTTCATTTGGTCAGATTTACTACTTCGATAAAAAGACCAAACTGAGCAACAGCCCAAATCTTCCGGATGAGACAACCAATTACTCATCATGGGCAATTGAAGCTGATTTCAACTACAACGATTACTTGTTCTATCACGGTGGAATTCAATACGATATTGATTTGAGCTCCATGCAGTTGGCAAACAGTACCTTGGAATACCAATTCAACGGCGGCTTTATTCAGGGTAACTATCGCTACGTTACGCGTGAATACATCGAAGATACGATCATTCTCGAAAACCTAGACACAATTACTCGTAAAGGTATTTCTCAAGCAGGTATTGTAGCGGCCTACGAGTTCAACCCGAACTGGTCTGCGAGTGGTCAATACTACTACGACCTCAATGAAAATGCGGACCTAGAATGGTTAGCGAGCCTACGTTACCAATCTGACTGTTGGTACATTGGCGTCACTTACTCAAACCAATTGCTTGGTTGGGAAGACCAAGCTATCGGCAGCACCGGGGCATCACCTGAATACGAAAATAACTTCAGCGTTAACTTCGGTATTCAAGGCTTTGCGACCAACCAGCGTGAAGACACTGCTGTCAAAGAACTGGATGGTTCTGACAACGCGATTAAGTACGGCCGCCCATTCTATCTGAACAATTAATCAAAATAGGCGTCTTAAATGAATAAGACGCCTATTCAAAAATACTGACGGAATTTTAAATGAAAATTTGGAAATCAATCTTATTCACGACCCTACTCTCTTGCGGAG
>NZ_WXWS01000274.1:0-9607 GCF_009904715.1 Vibrio sp. V42_P2S4T144
CCCCTAAGTGTAATCAATTAAAATGAATAGCAGTAACTATAATTGTTATGTTTTATGGTCAAAAATGACCGTTTATTAATAGCAATGGGCAAGCTTGTTTTGAATCAATAAAAACGCTAAATCTTGCGTTTTAATGTATCTATGACTAGAAATGTTACTAGTTATGAATAGAATACGTCTTGGATAATAAGAAGACAGAAAAGTGGTGTAAATGAGCTATCACGTATTAGTCGTAGAAGATGATGTTGTAACTCGTAGTAAGCTTGCGGGATATTTCCAAAATGAGGGCTACCAAGTCAGCGAAGCAGAGAGTGGCGCAGAAATGCGTGAAGTTTTGCAAGCGGGCGATGTAGACCTGATCATGCTGGATATTAACCTGCCTGGTGAAGACGGCCTGATGCTTACTCGTGAGTTACGTAGCCAATCGGATATTGGTATCATATTAGTAACAGGACGCACGGATAGCATTGATAAAATCGTAGGCCTAGAAATGGGTGCTGACGATTATGTGACAAAACCTTTTGAACTGAGAGAGCTGTTAGTTCGCGTTAAAAACTTGCTGTGGCGTATTTCAGCGGCGCGCAGTGGCAGCTCGAAAGCGAATGAAACCAGTGAAGAGCACATTGTGCGCTTTGGGGAGTGGACATTCGACATTCAACGTCGCGCACTTAGCCGCAACGGTGAGCCAGTAAAACTAACTAAAGCAGAGTATGAACTTTTGGTGGCATTATCGTCTTATCCTAACCAGGTGTTAAGTCGTGAGCGTATTTTGAACATGATCAGCCATCGAGTGGATGCGCCGAATGACCGCACCATTGATGTTCTTATTCGACGTATGCGCGCAAAAATGGAGTTCGATCCTAAGAACCCACAGATTTTTGTAACGGTACACGGCGAAGGCTATATGTTTGCTGGTGACTAGTTGGAACATAACTCAATCGTAAAAAGAAAAAGGAGAGCTTCGGCTCTCCTTTTTTGTGGCTTCAAGATAATACTAGTTTGCTTCAACCATTGGTGTTTGGCCGACAGTATCACGCAACCTTTGCCAAATACTGCCCAAGTACTCATGCCAATAAAGCTCTGTTTGTTCTAAGTAACGCGCTTTAGGTGAGTATTTATCCCAAGGTTGACTTATCTCGCTAATAGCTAAGAAGTTGGTCGGGGCTGGGATTGGTTTAATGCCTGCTGCGTTGAACTCATACAATGCACGGCTCATGTGACTCGCAGAAGTGACTAACACAATCTCCTTTTGTTGAACGAATGCAGCCGCTTGACGCGCCTCTTCCCACGTATCTTTCGCATCTTCTAATAAAATGATATCGGATTTCGCGACTCCCAACGCAAGGGCAACGTTCGCCATCATTCGCGCGTGGCTAATTTCAGATCCGCCAGCATAGCCGGATAAGATTAATTTCGCGCCTGGATACATTCTTAAAATACGAATGCCCTCAGTTAAGCGCATTAATGCTGCACGGCTTAACTGCGAGGTGGGTGGAATTTCGTCATCGATAACATGACCATTCCCTAAAACCATCACGTAGTCGATGGTGCCAGAAACTGGCAAAAAGGCTTTATGCTCTCGCTCTAACGGCATAAGAAGCTTGGTTGAAACAGGTTGGAAGGCAACAAGAAAAATGCCAACAAAAGAGAATAGAACAACGAAGCAGCCAGTTTTACGTTTTGTAGTAAAACTAATGAGAGCAAGACCCAACAAGCCTATCAGCAGCAATGCCGGAAGGGGCATAAGCATGGCTGACACTACTTTTTTCAGCTCAAACATACATAAATAGTCCGAAAAAACATCAATTGATAATAAAAATGAGGGTATCCCTCTTTATTCCTGCTTTCCTTGTGCCAGAATAGCGGCACAATCCGTTATGATAACTCAGCAGAAGTGACAGAAGACCGCAATTTCGACGATATCGCCCACAAATTTGCAAAAAATATTTACGGCTCCGATAAAGGGGAGATCCGCCAAATCATTGTGTGGGAAGATTTTCTACAGATTCTAAGTGAATTAGATGCTGACCAGCAACCCCTAGAAGTGTTGGACGCTGGTGGTGGTTTGGCACAAATGTCGCAAAAGCTTGCTAAGCTCGGACATCGAATCGCTTTATGTGATCTATCTTCGGAAATGCTGCAGTTGGCTAAGCAGGATATTGAAAAAAACGGTTTGCTTGAGCAGTATCGCCTGATTCATTCGCCTGTCCAATCCATCGGTGAACATATGGATGGACAGGTCGATCTGGTTATGTTCCACGCTGTGATGGAGTGGCTGGTTGATCCTAAGGCCGCACTTGAAACAGTTCTTGAACAAGTAAAACCGGGAGGTATCGCATCAGTCATGTTCTACAACCACCACGGTTTAGTCTATAAAAACGTGGTTTGTGGCAACATTCCTCATATATTAGACGGCATGCCTCACCGAAAAAGATTTAAACTACAGCCGCAAAAAGGCTTAAAACCTGAAGAAGTCTACCAGTGGATAGAAAATTCAGGTTTTAATATTTGTGGCAAATCTGGTATTCGCTCATTTAGTGATTACATAGGCAATATGGAATACATGGGTGATTACGAGTTTGAAGATGTGTTGGCGCTAGAAAAACAACTTTGTCGACAAGAGCCATACCTCTCATTAGGCCGCTACATTCATGTGTGGGCTAAAAAGAACGATAAACAGGAATAACAATGAGTGAGATGACTCTCAATGCTGCAGAGCAACCAATCGATGAGCTGGTTGGCTGGGTTAAGCAGCACGATTTCTCGTTGAACCTGACCACAGAGCGATTGGCATTTTTGATAGCCATTGCCGTACTGAGTAATGAAAGGTTCGATGAAGAACTGGGTGAAGGTGAACTGCATGATGCATTTGCCATCGTCACTCGACTATTTGATGAGACCGGCGAAGCCTCCGCTTTTCGTGCGAACAATGCGATCAACGAGATGGTTAAGCAGCGTCTTATGAGCCGTTTTGTCAGTGAGATTACTGACGGAGCGAGCATTTACCGCTTGTCGCCATTAGCGATAGGAATAACCGACTACTACGTGCGTCATCGTGAGTTCTCAAAACTGCGTCTATCTATCCAGCTATCCATGGTAGCGGATGAAATGGCGAAAGCAATTGAGGCAGCACAAAAAGGTGGCACACCGGGTCACTGGAAGAAAAACGTATACGGTGTTTTAAAATATTCTGTAGGCGAAATCTTCGATCAAATTGATCTCAACCAACGTGTTATGGATGAGCAGCAACAGTCAGTGAAACAACAGATTGCTGACCTGCTTAACAAAGACTGGCGTGAAGCGATTAACAACTGTGAAGCACTTCTGTCAGAAACATCAAGCACGTTGCGTGAACTTCAAGATACGCTGCAAGCCGCCAGTGATGAACTGCAAACTCAGATCCTCGATATTCAAGAAATTGTTTACGGTGACCCTGAGCTGGAGTTTATCGAAGAAGCCTTGTTTGGTCTGCAAATGAAACTAGACCGAATCACAAGCTGGGGCCAGCAAGCGATCGACCTTTGGATTGGTTATGACCGACACGTGCATAAGTTTATTCGTACTGCAATCGATATGGATAAGAACCGTGCGTTTAGCTCGCGTCTGCGTCAATCCGTCAAAGATTACTTCGATGCGCCTTGGTATCTGACTTATGCAGATGCGGAGAGGCTTTCTGACCTTCGTGATGAGGCCCTAGTACTGCGTGATGACGAGGTAACGGGTCAAGTTCCGATGGAAGTAGAATACGAAGAGTTTCAACAAGTCAATGATGAGCTGTCTGAACGAATTGGTGACATGCTAAAAGCGCATAAAGATCAAGGCACACCAATCGACTTGAGTGTGGTACTGCGAGATTACCTTGCACAGCACCCTTACACTCATCATTTTGATTTAGCTCGCATTATCGTCGATCAAGCTGTACGTCTAGGGTATTCAGAATCGGATTACCAAGCGATTCAACCAGACTGGAAAGCAATCAACGAATTTGGGGCAAAGGTACAAGCGAATGTCATCGACCGATACTAATGAATACATGTCAGAGAATCTGGCAAAAGCAATTTCTAACCCTCTGTTCCCAGCGCTAGACAGCATGCTTCGAGCAGGGCGTCATATCTCAAGTGAAGATCTAGACAATCACGCGTTGTTGTCGGATTTCGAACTTGAGCTTTCTTCTTTCTACCAACGCTACAACACCGAATTGGTGAAAGCGCCAGAAGGTTTCTTCTACCTTCGTCCTCGTTCAACGTCTCTGATTGGCCGTAGTGTTCTTTCTGAACTGGATATGCTGGTGGGGAAGGTACTGTGTTTCCTTTACCTAAGCCCAGAGCGTCTTGCGCACGAAGGCATCTTTACTAACCAAGAGCTGTACGACGAACTGCTTGCTCTAGCAGACGAAAACAAGCTGATGAAGCTAGTGACGAACCGTGCGACTGGTTCTGACCTTGATAAAGAAAAGCTGTTTGAAAAAGTACGTACGTCACTTCGTCGTTTGCGTCGCCTAGGCATGATCATCAACATCGGTGAAACCGGTAAATTCAGCATCAGTGAAGCGGTATTCCGCTTTGGTGCCGATGTACGTATTGGCGATGACATGCGTGAAGCGCAGCTGCGTCTAATCCGTGATGGTGAAGCAGTAGTGCACACCAAAGAGCCAAGCCAAGGCAGCTTATTGTCTGAAGAAGATCAAGACGACCAAGCCCAAGAAGAAACAACAGAAGAGGGTGAAGCATGAGCATGATTGAACGCGGTAAATACCAATCGCTGACCATGGTCAACTGGAACGGCTTCTTTGCCCGTACGTTTGACATCGATGGTCTGGTCACCACGCTATCAGGTGGTAACGGTGCAGGTAAATCAACCACAATGGCGGCGTTCATCACCGCATTGATTCCTGACCAAACGCTGCTGCACTTCCGTAACACGACAGAAGCGGGCAGCAGCCAATCGTCTCGCGACAAAGGTTTGTACGGTAAGCTACAGCCGGGCGCATGTTATGCGGCGCTAGACGTGGTGAACTCACGTAACCAACGCCTATTGTTTGCAGTAAAACTACAGCAAGTTGCGGGTCGTGATAAGAAAGTAGACATCAAACCGTTTGTGATCCAAGGTCTTCCAAGCCATGTGAAACCAACGGATATCTTGGTTGAAAGCGTATCTGCGACTCAAGCTCGTGTACGTCAAATCAACGAAGTAAAAGAATCGATCGCGGAATTTGAAGGCGTTCAGTTCAAAGCGTTCTCTTCTATCGTGGATTACCACGCGCAAATGTTTGAATTCGGTGTGATTCCGAAGAAACTGCGTAACTCTGGTGACCGTTCTAAATTCTACCGCCTGATCGAAGCATCGCTTTACGGTGGTATCTCAAGTGCGATTACCCGTTCGCTACGTGACTACCTTCTGCCACAAAACGGCGGCGTGAAGAAAGCGTTCCAAGATATGGAATCGGCGCTGCGTGAAAACCGCATGACGCTAGAAGCGATCAAAACCACGCAAGCAGACCGTGACTTGTTCAAACATTTGATTACAGAGTCGACCAACTACGTGGCAGCGGACTATATGCGCCATGCCAACGAGCGCCGTAAAAAACTAGAACAGACATTGTCTTTGCGTTCAGAGTTATTTGGTTCTCGCGAGACCTTGATTGAGCAAAACAATCTGCTTAACCGCGTTCAAGAAGAGCTGGAACTGCTGATCGAATCAGAATCTTCTTTAGAGCAAGACTACCAAGCGGCTTCTGATCACTTGCAACTGGTGCAAAACGCGCTGCGTCAGCAAGAGAAGATCGAACGCTACCAAGAAGATCTTGAAGAGCTGAGCGAGCGTCTTGAAGAACAAATGATGGTAGTGGAAGAAGCGCAAGAACGCGTGATGATGGCTGAAGAGCAAGCTACCGTTGCAGAAGAAGAGGTGGATAGCCTTAAGACGCAACTTGCTGATTACCAGCAAGCTCTTGACGTTCAGCAAACTCGCGCCCTTCAATATCAACAAGCAGTTCAAGCGCTGGAGAAAGCGAAGCAACTACTTGGCGATGACAGCCTAACGGCGGAATCGGCTCAAGCGCTTGTCTCTGAGCTTAAGAACAAAGAGTCAGAAAGCACCAATGCGTTGCTATCGGTTAAGCACAAACTGGACATGTCTTCTGCAGCGGCAGAGCAGTTTGAAACCGCGCTTAAACTGGTACAAAGCATTGTTGGTCAAGTTGAGCGCAAAGACGCGTCTGAACATGCGAAAACCGCAATTGCGAAAGCGCGTGAGTCACAACAAATCGCACAAAACGAACAGCAATGGCGAGCACAACACCGTGATCTCGAACGCAGCCTTAACCAGCAGCGTCAAGCACGTGAACTGGTTGCTGAATACAAAAAGCAATATCACGTTGAACTAACCGATGAGGTTACGTTTGAACAAGAACGTGAACGTCATGCGACGCAAATCGAATCACTAGAGATAGCTCAAGAAGAAGTTCGTGATCAGCGTGGTGAACAGCGCCGTCTAGAGCAAAACGCGGTGGCAGAAATCAGTAAGCTTGAAGCAATAGCACCAGCTTGGATTGCGGCGAACGATGCGCTAGAGAAACTGAGAGAGCAGAGCGGTGAAGAGCTTGAGGATCGCCATGCGGTAATGAACCACATGCAAGTTGTCCTTGAACAAGAAAGGGAGCTGTCTTTAGCTAAAGATAAGCTCGCTGAGCGCCGTAGCCAGCTAGACGCTGAGATTGAGCGCCTAGCTTCTCCTGGTGGTTCAAACGACCCTCGCCTGAAAGGTTTGGCAGATACGCTGGGCGGTGTATTGCTGTCTGAGATCTACGATGACATCACGATTGATGACGCGCCTTACTTCAGTGCGATGTACGGTCCGGCTCGTCACGCTATCGTTGTTTCTGACTTGTCAGGCATCGAAGAGAAACTGGTAGAGCTAGACGACTGTCCAGAAGACTTGTACATCATTGAAGGTGACATCGATGCCTTTGATGACAGCTCGTTCGATGCAGAAGAGTTAGAGGGCGCGGTTTGCGTTCGTATGAACGATCGCCAAATGCGTTACTCTCGCTTGCCTGAGATCCCATTGTTTGGCCGCGCGGCACGTGAGCAGCGTCTAGAGTTGCTGCGTAACGAACGAGAAGAAGTGGTAGAGAAACACGCAAAAGCGGCATTTGATTCTCAGAAAATGCAGCGCTTGTACCAAGCGTTTAACCTATTTGTGTCTAACCACATTCAGGTTGCTTTTGACGCCGATCCAGAACAAGCACTGGCAACTATTCGTGATAAGCGTAACCAAATTGCTCGCGTGTTGGCGGATCTGGATGCGAAAGAGCAACAACAACGTTCTCAGCTTCAAACCAGCAAGCAAGCGTTGTCTTCTCTGGACAAGCTAGCGTCACACATGGTGCTTGTTGAAGATGAGTCATTGCAAGCGCGTTTTGATGAGCTAGAAGAGAAAATCGCTCAGCTTGCAGAGGCGAAGAACTTCTTAAGCAACCATGCAAAAGCCGTCGCGCAATTAGAGAATATTGCGTCTGCGCTTGATGCTGACCCAGAGCAATTCGATGCACTAGAAGCAGAATACAAAGCGGCAGACGAGCGGCTACAAGATCTTAAGAAGCAAATCTTTGCACTCTCGGATCTCGTTGAACGTCGTCACTACTTCGCTTACTCAGATTCAGTAGACCTACTGAACAAGAGTAGCGAACTGAGTGAGCAGCTAAAAGCTAAACTGGTTCAAGCTGAACAAATGCGTACTCGCTCTCGTGAAGAGTTGAAGCAATCGCAAGGTCAAATGAACCAATACAACCAAGTATTAGCTTCATTGAAGAGTTCACACCAAGCGAAACTGGAAACGGTTCAAGAGTTCAAACAAGAGCTTCAAGAGTTTGGCGTGAACGCTGACGAAGGTGCAGAAGAGCGCGCAATGCGTCGTCGTGACGAATTGCACGAGCGTCTACACACGTCTCGCAGCCGTAAGAGCGAATACGAGCGCACGATCACCTCTACTGAACTAGAGATGAAAGGCTTGGCGAAACGCCTGAAGAAAGTTCAGAAAGAATATGTTGAGTTGCGTACCTTCGTGGTTGCAGCGAAAGCTGGCTGGTGTTCAGTACTTCGTTTAGCGCGTGAGAACGATGTTGAGCGTCGTCTACACAAGCGTGAACTGGCTTACATGTCTGCGGATGAGCTGCGTTCTATGTCTGATAAATCATTGGGGGCGCTGCGTCTAGCGGTTGCGAACAATGACGACCTGCGTGATGCGCTGCGTCTATCAGAAGATAACGCACGTCCAGAGCGTAAAGTTCTGTTCTATATTGCTGTATACCAACACCTTCGTGAGCGTATTCGTCAGGATATCATCCGTACTGATGACCCAGTTGAAGCAATCGAAGAGATGGAAGTCGAGCTGGCGCGTCTAACGGAAGAGCTAACGCAACGTGAAAACCGTCTAGCGATCAGCTCTGAGTCAGTAGCGAGCATTATCAAGAAGACGATTCAGCGCGAGCAAAACCGTATTCGTATGCTGAACCAAGGCCTGTCGAACATCTCGTTTGGTCAGGTGAAGGGCGTACGTCTAAACGTGAAGATCCGCGAAAGTCACGAAGTGCTACTGAACGGTCTAGCGACACAGCAAGAGCAGCACAAAGACCTGTTTGAATCGACTCGCTTTACTTTCTCCGAAGCAATGGCGAAGCTGTTCCAACGTGTGAACCCACATATCGATATGGGTCAACGTTCTCCTCAGGTTCTGGGTGAAGAGCTACTGGATTACCGTAACTACCTAGAGCTAAGTGTAGAAGTGAACCGTGGTACAGATGGTTGGCTACAGGCTGAGTCTGGCGCGCTATCAACAGGTGAGGCGATCGGTACTGGTCAGTCAATCCTACTGATGGTTGTTCAAAGCTGGGAAGAAGAATCACGCCGCCTGCGCAGTAAAGACATTGTGCCTTGTCGTCTGCTGTTCTTAGATGAAGCAGCGCGTCTGGATGCGAAATCGATCGCGACATTGTTCGAATTATGTGACCGTCTGGATATGCAGCTTCTTATCGCGGCGCCTGAAAACATCAGCCCAGAGAAAGGTACGACCTACAAACTGGTGCGTAAGGTGTTTAAAGATCACGAACACGTACACGTGGTTGGTCTGCGTGGTTTTGGTCAAACGGATAAGCCTAAGACTGAAGCACAAGAGATGATTGAAGAGTTTGAATCGTAAACTTCGAATCTAACAAAACGCCCGCAATGAACGCGGGCGTTTTTGTATCTGTTTGCGAGGCAGGCTTCGAACTACATAAGATAAGCCGAGACTGTAGGACGGCAGTCTCGGCTTATTAGCGGAACTTAATGAGGAAGCGACGTTTATTCCTCTGGAATATCGTCCCTGAATTCGATCATTTCAGCTAGCTCTTCAAGTGCTTGGACAGAAAGCTCAGACAAGCGTTGTAGGTGTTGGTCTAAGCTCTCTTGTTCTTCAAGCTCTGGTTCATCATTATTTGTTTCTTTTATTAGCATTTCCCAACCTCTCAAGTTGAGTAAGGGGAGCTCTCATCATACTCAAAAGGCAAAGTAGAAAAGAAACGATCTATGTTGATTTTGTTAGCTCGATCATTGATTCAACTTATATA
>NZ_WXWS01000558.1:0-9607 GCF_009904715.1 Vibrio sp. V42_P2S4T144
AAATTAATCAGTATTTAATCAAGTGATTAATTTGTGATGAAGAGAAGTAAAAAAGAGCAGAAAGAACTGCTCTTTGAACAAATAGAAAAGTATTTACTTAGGAAGAACGGTCTTGTGAGGCTATATCACCCCCAACTTAACACACTCCAATTCGGTCTGTTGGCGTGTTCTTTTAGTTGTGGGCATGGATTTACCAGATAAGCGTAGTTCGCGTATTCACAAAGCGGTAAATCGTTGATTGAATCGGTATAGAAATGGATTTCGGAATAAGGCTCAGGCTGATTTTCTAGCCACTGTTTTAATCGCGTGACTTTGCCTTCACGATAACTCGGGATACCGTCGATTTCAGCAGTATAACGGTTGTTTTTCTCGATTAAATCAATTCCGAGTGCGGTTGGAATATTAAGACGGCGACCAACGGCTTCCACCAAAAAAGTGACGCTGGCAGAGATGATAACCATATCTATACCATCACGAGACAGTTGCTCAATCAGGGTTTTGGCTTGAGGGAACTGTTTAGGCAAAATATGGCTTTCAACACATTCTTCAACCAAGGCGTTTACTTCTTCAATCGGCATGTTTTCTAGTGGCTTCATGGAGAACGCTAGGTAATCTTCCATGTCCATTTTGCCTTCAGAGTACAAGGCCATTAGACGCTGATCTTCCATAATAAATAAAGGATCAGTCGCGATGCCTTTCTCAACCATAAACTCGTTCCAAATCATTGCGCAGTCAGCGTTTATTAGGGTTTCATCCATATCAAAAACATACAAAGGTTTGGACATGTTTAGGCTCTCACTGGTTGAATTTCGTTTAGGTTAAAGAGTAGCTCTAGTTGGCTGCCATTCGCTAGTAAGCGTTCTGAAGAGCGGTTAAGCAAGTCAACAGTGAGCTCACACTCTTCAACGTTCACTTGATAGCGAATAACATTACCTAGAAGCTGGTGGTTGATGATCGTACCTACTTGTGGCGCTGAGATGTGGCTATCATATTGACGACCTTGCTCTTTTACATATATAGACTCTGGGCGAATCGCCACTTTCCATTCGGTATCAATGTTGAAGAGTTGCTTGGCTTTATTGGCCTCTACAAGGTTGTAGTGCCCCATGAAACCGGCCACAAACTCGTTAGCAGGATGAGTATAGATTTCTTCAGGTGTTCCTGCTTGAACAATTTCTCCTTTACTCATTAGGAAGATACGATCAGACATAATCATCGCCTCTTCTTGGTCATGAGTTACGAAGATAGTGGTGAGATTCATCTCTTTCTGAATATCTCGGATTTGCTGACGAAGGTGTTTGCGGATTTTGGCATCAAGCGCAGAAAGTGGTTCATCAAGCAATAATATGCGAGGTTTCACCACCAACTCTCGAGCGAGTGCGACACGCTGGCGCTGACCGCCAGAAAGTTGATGCGGATAGTGTTTTTCTTTACCTGCCAGATCCACCAGTTTGATGACTTTAGCCACTTCACGTCGAATATCATCATTCGCAAGCTTTTTCATTTTTAAGCCAAATGCAATGTTGCCTTCGACGGTCATATTGGGAAACAGCGCATACGATTGAAAGACCATCCCAATACCACGCTCTTGCGGGACTTGATGCGTGATATCTTCTCCGTTTACCCAAATCTCGCCTCCATCGACAGGGTTAAGCCCAGCAAGGCTGCGAAGTAGTGTCGATTTACCACAACCGCTAGGGCCTAAAAGCGTAATGAATTCACCTTGCTCGATGTTAAAGTGAATGTCCTCAAATACGGTGTTATCACCAAAACGTTTAGTCAGATTTTTCGCTGTTACGTAGCTCATTGTTTGACTCCTCGGCTGAAACGACTTGCCAACCAAGTCAGTAAAAAAATAAATAGGAAGTAGGTCATCACTAAGGCAGACGTAAAGTGGCCGCTCGTCTGACGCATGTTATACAAGTAGATTTGCAGGGTTTCATAACGTGTGCCGACTAAAATATTGGCGAACACAAACTCTCCCAATAGAAATGAAAATGAAAGGAAAAGCGATGCCATCAGTCCTTTTTTGAGGTTAGGTAAAATGACCATCAAAAACGCTTTGGTTGTGCTTGCCCCTAGCAAGTGTGCAGCGTCCATTAAATCGTTAAGGTTAATTGCTTCGAAGCTATTAGAAATCGCACGATACATGAACGGTAACGCGATGGTGAAGTAAGTACCTACTAGAATCCAAGGAGTACCGATAAGGGAGATTTCACTGTCAGCATAAAGTTGAAGCAAGCCGACGGAGGACACCACTGGTGGTACAGCGAATGGTAGCAAAATCAATACGTTCATGAGCTTATCGAGCTTCGGAAAGTAGTAAAACACCACGAATATCGCTGGCAGAACCAGAAGCACACTGAGGGTTAGCGAAGCAATACAAATAAACAGCGAACGCCCAAACGCTTGCAAAAAGCGTGGGTCGGTCAGCAATTTAACGTACCAATCAAAAGTGAAACCATCTGGAAGCACCGTGGCACCCCAGCGTGATGAAAGCGAATAGACAAAGGTCGCTAAAATCGGGATGAGCATGATCCCAACAATGGAATAAACCACCGTTTTATGGAATCGAGTATTAACGTTGTTCATGACTACTTCCTACCTGCATAGCTTTTCGAAATGAGCCATTGGTTAATCACTGTGATAAAGGCAAGTAACGCCATTAGAATCACTGAAATTGCAGCGGCGAGATTAGGTTCAAGGAACAGGTCTCCCGATACCAGACTCGCAATTCGAATTGTGATGACGTTATAGTTACCGGAGGTCAGCGCATAAACACTCGCATAAGCGCCAATTGCGTTGGCTATTAAGATAATAAAGGTACCGAATAAGGCTGGTGAGAGCACTGGCAGAGCGATTTTCGCCCAATACTGTGATGTTTTGGCTCCCAGTAGCGCAGCTGCTGCTTGCCAATCATCACTCAACGCGTCGAACGCAGGGTAGAGCAACAACACCGCCAGCGGGATTTGGAAGTAGATGTAAATGGCCAGCAGGCCCCATTTACCATAAAGGTCGAAATCACCGAGTAAGCCATACTGCTTGAGCAAAAGGGTAATCGCCCCATTGGTGCCCAAAATAATAATAAAAGCGAATGACAGAGGTACGCCTGCAAAGTTGCTGCTCATGTTTGTAAACGCAATCACACCGTCGCGGACTTTAGAATCGACTCTGCGTAGAGAAGAGACCAACAGAGTCGCAATGGCTAAGCCAAAAATGCTCGACCATACAGCTAACCACAAACTGTTGCCAAACGCCTGCATCATAAAGGCGGAGTCGAGCACTTCAATGTAGTTATCGAAGGCAAACTCGCCATCGTAGATAAAGCTGTTTAACAGTACCCAAATCATCGGTGCGAGTTGAAATAGGTAGAAAAACAGCGCGAAAGGCACCAACCAAATGGCTGGCTTAAAGCGCTTTAACCAAGTACTTGCCAAATTTGAGCGTGATTCGCTGGAGCTTGGGGAGAGGACTGAACTGCTCATAGTGCTAACAATTCCTGAGTGTATGGCTTCGTGTGGTCAAGGTTTAGCAATTGACAAACGGTGCCACAAATATCAGTTTGCTTAATATGACAATCTTGATGGGTAAACTTATCACCAATGACAAACAGGGGAACTTCTCGCTCTTCAGGTAAAATCCCACCGTGAGAAAGATCGTTGTTCATGCCATGATCGCTGGTCACAATGATTTGATACCCATCAGCAAGCCATTGATCGATGTAGTTGGAAAGAATAATGTCTGCACCTCGCGCACAATTGCGGTATTGGCGAGAGTCTAGGCCAAACTTATGTCCTGTATCGTCGATATTCATCGGATGGATCAGTAAGAAATCAGGTTGATAGTTGCGGCGTAAATACTCTGCGTCCAGGAACAAGGCTTCATCAGGATAATGATCCCAATGGTAAAAGCAGCCGTGCTGGATATTCAGGGTTTCATCATGCGTGAAACGATCGCGAACAGGTTCAAATGGCGCGCGATTATAAAGCTCACTTACCCAGTGGTAGGCAGCCGCAGCGGTCACTTTTCCTTGGGCTTTTGCCAAACTGAAAATGGAATCGTGTTTGGATAGACGAACGATATTGTTGTTTACGATGCCGCTTTCTACAGGGCGAACGCCCGTTAAAATGCACTCATAAAGTGGGCGAGACATAGAGGGCAGCTCACACTGCACAGGATAAAGCGTTGCGCGAGTTTCTTGTTGGGAACGACTTTGTTCTAGAAGACCATTGAGGTAGCCCATGCAATCACGGGCTACCTGATAGTTCAGTCCATCTAGAACAACAAGGATGACCTTATTGCTCATAACGACTTACTCTTATTGCTGGTGGATTAAGACACTTTCTTGCCATTGACGTGGCAGCTTACGTGCGGACTTTTCCCAAGCTGAGAAGTCAGTCACTGGGTGAACATTGCTGTATTGGTCATTAGCAATTAGCTTGTCTTGCACTGCTTGAGGCAGTGTGATGTTGGTGCGGATTGGACGCGCATAACCTTCTGCTAAGTTGATTTGCCCTTGATCGCTGAAGATGTATTCACGAGCAAGCTTTGCTGCATTAGGGTTCTTCGCGTATTTATTGATTATGGTTGTATAACCAGAAATCACAGAGCCATCTTGAGGAATGCTCACTGTAAAGCGGTCGCGGTCAATTTTGTCGCGGTAGTTCAATGCATTGAAGTCCCACATGATCGCCACTTCCACTTCGCCTTTTTCTAGGTTGGCGATGTTCGGATCGGTAAATGAAAGACGACCTTGCTTCGCGAGTTCAGAAAAGAATTTGAGCGCAGGCTTGAGGTTGGATTCGTCCCCACCGTTGGCGAACGCTGCGGCGAGAACCGCGTTGTTTGCCTGTGCTGCTACGCCTACGTCACCTACGGTCACTTTGTAGTCGCCTTTTAATAGGTCATCCCACGTTTTTGGCGCGTCTTTTACGAGGTTATTGTTGGAGATAAAAGAAATAGTGCCAGTGTAAGCAAGTGCCCAATGACCATCTTCGTCTTTTGCCCAATCTGGGATGTCATTCCAAGTTGTTGGTTTATATGGCTGAGTGACGCCTTTTTTAACCGCTACACGTGCGAAGGCAAAGCCTACGTCACCAATGTCTGCGGTCGCGTTTTTCTTCTCAGCTTCGAATTTTGCGATTTCTTGAGCCGAGCTCATATCCGTGTCTTGGTGCTTAAGGTTGTAATTTGACTTTAAATCAGCCCAAGTGTCTTTCCAGTTTGCCCAACTGTCAGGCATACCCACACTGTAAACCGCCCCTTCTTTTTGTGCTGCTGCTACCAAAGATTCAACATCGGCTTCTTTCGCTACTGTTGGCGCAGCGAGCGTTACCGCAATGATTGCCGCTGGTGCGGTAATTGAACGACTTAGCAAAGTTTTCATTGTCTCCATCCTTCTGGACTAGGTCAGTAAGTTCGCTTTGTATGCTATGGATGGAATGTGACGATTTAGCGCAAGTAATTTGACAGTTTTGCTGATTTTATATGGCACTTATATTTCATACGTTCAGTATGTGTTCTGTTGATTAATGTCATATTTTTGTTACGTAAACGCCTTATGTTATTCGTCAAATTATCGTTGGACTAGATCAGAATGAGAGTGACAGGCACCGGACAATTTGGTACCCAATTAGGAAAAATTAGAAGCAGCTTAAAACAGCAGATTCTTTCCGGCATCATGTCGGAAGGACAAAAACTGCCGTCAGAGAGAGAGCTCAGTGAGCTGTTTTCTACAACTCGAATCACTATCAAAGATGCGTTGGTGTCTTTAGAAACTGAAGGCCTTATTTATCGAGAAGAGCGCCGGGGTTGGTATGTATCTCCTGAGCGTATCTGTTACAACCCGTTGTCTCGTTCTCACTTCCATCAGATGATTCGAGAGCAGCATCGTATTGCAGAAACTAAGTTACTCAACGTGCGAAGTGAAATGGCCGCAGGTGAGTATGCCAAATCGTTAGAGGTGGAGCGAATTACCCCAATTTATGTAATTGAACGGTTACGTTTTATTGATGGGCGAGCGGTATTGTTTGTTGAGAACGTGCTCAAAGCGGCACTGTTTGAGGGTATATTGTCTGAGAACCTCACCATGTCCCTGACGGGCATTTATCGTGAGAAGTATGGTTACGAAACAAAGCGCTCTCGTTTTGATGTGATTCCAACGTCAGCACCTGCTCATGTCGCTAAAGCGTTGAACTTGGCCGAAGGACAACCCGTTCTGAAAATTCGGCGGGTAAACTACAAACAAGATGGGCATTTAATGGACTGCGAATTCGAGTATTGGCGTCCAGACGCAGTGATGATTCGCATTGATAGCGTAGGATAAAGCGCAGAATTAAAAAGAGCCCAATGAAGGGCTCTTTTTCGCATATTGGTTAGAGAGGCGGTTTAAACGAGGCCTTGCTCTTTCGCCATTCTGCTTGCAATGCCGGGTGCTTTCCAAATGCTTGGCAGCAAAATGAAAGACACAGGCACGGCGGTAATCACAATGAAAGACTGCAATGCAGAAATACCACCAGAGCCCATTGAGATAAGCGCAATAGCGACAATACCCATAATCAGCCCCCAGAACGAGCGAATCACTGCGTTTGGTTCTGTTGAGCCCGTCATCACTACACTGATTGTGTAAGTCATCGAGTCACCCGTCGTCACGATAAATGTTGTCGTTAAGATCAGGAACAGAACCGAAATGATCATAGGGTAAGGTAATTCACCAGTAATCGCTAGCAGTGCTGCAGGCAAGTTAAAGCCTTCAAACGCAGATGAAATCAAACCTGGGTTATCAAGTTCAAACGCAAGGCCACTGCCACCAACGATACTAAACCAGAAGCAAGTAATCAGCGGTGCCGCTATGCTAATAGACATGATTAATTGGCGAATTGTACGACCACGAGAGATACGAGCAATAAAGATCGCCATCATTGGGCCATAACCGATAAACCAACCCCAGAAGAATACTGTCCACCAGCTTAGCCACCCTGTATCACCACGGTAAAGTGCCATAGGGAAGAAGTTATCCACCATACGGCCAACGCCTTGCACGTAGCCATCAACGATAAAGCTTGTCGGCCCGAAGAACAGGATGTAACCAATTAACAGTACAGACAAAATGATGTTGTAACGACTGACGATTTGAATACCCTTGCTCAAACCGCTCAGTGCGGAAAGGGTATACATCAGGATCGCCGCCATAATAACCATACTTTGCGTTACGAACGTATCTGGCAGGCCAAACAATGAATTTAGCGCGTAGCTAATTTGTAAACCTAAGAAGCCGATAGGACCGATGGTTCCTGCTGCTACTGCAATGATGCTACATGCGTCAGCAACATCACCAATCCAGCCTTTAATGGCTTTATCACCAAACACAGGGTAAAGCAGAGTACGCGGTTTAAGAGGCAGGCCTTTATCGTAATGCAAGTGCATTAAGACAATGGAAGATAGACCACCAAGGATCGCCCAAGCTAAGAAGCCCCAGTGCATAAAAGACTGAGATAGGGCATTGATTGCGGCAGTTTTCGGTGAGGCTTCCCCGTATAGAGGCGGAGCAGTCACAAAGTGCGCGATAGGCTCAGCAGCGGCCCAGAACACACCACCACCTGCAAGTAGAGTACAGAGTACGATTGACAACCACTTAAAGTTATCAATATCAGGTTTCGCTAGACCACCTAGGCGCACATAACCAGTGCGACCAAACGCAAGAGCCAAACCAATTAGGAAATTCAGAAGAAGCAGTACTTGCCAGTAAGCTCCGAAATATTTAGTAGCAAAGCCGAAGCCGGTGTTAACCATTGCGGTTAGAGAGTCGGTATTCGTTAGAGCAAGTAAAACGAATAGAGTGAGGAAGCTACCACTTAACCAAAAGACAGGATTGGTGAGTTCGAGGCGCTTGAGTAAAGATGGGGGATGAATAGCAGAATAGTCAGCATCCTGAATAGGCGCTGTGTGGGAGGCGGCATTCGTCATATTTGACATAATTACTTCGCTTTTTAGGGCTATGAAGCCGTGCATTTCCCCTCACATCGTTTCAACGAAAAGTGTGAGGATGTTCAAAAAGCCGATGATGTTAACATGTCGAAGTTGCAAATATAACCTTAGATTTCGATTAATTTTTAACAGGTTAGCCAAGTTGCTGATTTTTGGGTAGAGATCAAAAGAAAGAGTTTTTACGTGAAATGCACCGCATTTCGTATGTAATTAACATTTCCCTTGTTTTTGCATGGAATTATCAGGATTACATTGAGAAAACATGTTTTTCCCAAGCTAAGGTTTAACTCGATGGCTCACTTCGAACTTAACGGGCAGTGGATGCTTACCTCGCCACAGCGTCCCAATCTTGAAATTCCAATGTTTATTCCGGGCGATAATGTGTCGGCGCTTTTACAAGCAGAGCAGATTCCAGATCCTTATTTTGCCGATAATGAAAACAAAGTTCGATGGATTGAAGAGTGTGAGTGGCATATCTCACGTGAGTTTGACGTCGACGCGTTTACGTTGTCTGCCAAGCAAATTTGGATGACGCTAACTCGTGTCGATACATTGGCAACCTTCTATGTTAATGGTGAGTTAGCACTAACTTGCAGCAACATGTTTACCCAGCAACGTGTGGATATTAAACCGCATTTAAAGCAAGGTACTAACACGATTCGGGTTGAGTTTGCTCGGGTGGATTTAGAAGGTATCGCAAGAGCAAAAAAACTGCCATTTCCTATTCCATCGGCAATGGGCAACAACCAAATTCCACACATGAACTTGATCCGCAAAACACAATGCCATTCCGGATGGGACTGGGGCATTTGCTTGATGGTATCGGGTATTTACGACCCCATTCAAATCGACATTGTGAATGAGCTTTGGCTCAAAGGCTTCTCGACAGAGCAGCAATGGCAAGCCGATGGGAGTGTGTTTCTTGATGTAGTAGTTGAAGTGGAAACGGACAGTGAACGCCATGAAATGATGGTTGAATTTAATGGTGAGCGTCAATGTATTCAAACAAAAGGAAGTGGTCACTATCATTGCCAGTTCCACATTTTGGAGCCTCAACGCTGGTGGCCATCGGGTTATGGCGAAGCGTATCTCTATCCCATTACCATTTCTTGCAGAGAGCAAAAGTTAACGCACAACATTGGTTTGCGTCAGCTAACTCTAAATAATCAAGCTGATGAGCACGGCTCTGCAATGGAATTTATCGTCAATGGCGTACCGATTAATGCTAAAGGTGCCAACTGGATCCCTATTGACGCAATGCCGGGGCGAGAGTGCGAAACACGTTATCGCAACCTTTTGCAAAGTGCGGTTGACGCCAACATGAACATGATTCGCGTATGGGGCGGTGGTCAGTACGAGAGTGAAATCTTTTATAACCTTTGTGATGAACTTGGCTTGTTGGTGTGGCAAGACATGATGTTCGCCTGCTCGTTGTACCCATCAAACGACGAGTTTTTAAAAGAGGTAGAAGAAGAACTTAGATTCCAAATCCCGAGGCTCAAGGAGCACCCATCAATCGCACTTTGGTGTGGTGACAATGAAGTGATTGGAGCTATTGGTTGGTATGACGAATCTAAGCGCAGTAAAGTCAAATACACGGTTAACTACGATCGCCTCAACC